>JAFYML010000254.1 GCA_017556595.1 Bacteroides sp. | reverse complement strand
CCAAAAGCAAGGCATTCAGCGGCTTGATAAGGAGTAATGCGCCTACTATACCCATCAAAGTGACAAGGGCAAAGACGGGTAATTGCTGCAACGACACACCACTGAAATTGCCCAATCCCCACACCATATAGGATTGAACACCTTCGGCCGTAGCAAAGAAATTCAGTAATGAAATGGCCGATGAGGTGATATAACCTATCATGATACCCGCTATGAGCAACATTAAATTGCTTTTTAATAAGGTAGAGAAGAACAAAATGAGCGACATTATCAGCATGGATCCGATAAAAGCACCCACCAAGATGGAAAGGAAACCGGTAAGAGTGAACGATGCGGTGGTTATGGTACCGCCAAACAACAACATCACCAACGCAACCCCCAAATTGGCACCACTATTGATTCCCAAGATAGATGGTCCGGCCAACGGATTATTGAAAGCGGTTTGCAGCATCAATCCACATACCGACAAGGCTCCACCACACAACAAAGCTGTAATGGCCTGTGGCAAGCGCGATTCCCAAAGAATGAAACTCCAACTGGCTTTGCTACCCTCCTCGGCCAACAACAAAATACGAAACACCTCGTTGGCTGGTATCGTAACCGAACCTACCAACAAATTGACAACAAACAGTGCCACGATGAGCAATGTCATGCCAAGCGAGTATTTCAAACCTTTCGTCATTTCAGTTTGCAAAAATAGTGTAATCCGCCCATATCAGCTATCTCAGGATGAAATAATTGTATCAAATCGCTTAATAAATAGTCGGGACGGAAAGGAATCTCTTCGTAATAGGCCACTTTTGCGGTGTTGCAAGCATATACGTTACGTGTTTTATAGGCCTTCAAACCGGTATATCCTACAAAGTCATTAGCCAGGTCGGCATAGGTCATGTCTTGCTCGCGGTTGTAACGGAATATCCACACATCGGCATCGCCTACTTTGTCGAAAACAGCTTCGAACGACAAGGGCACCGAACCGCTATGGGTGTCATCGGCAAAGGCATACTCTATACATGCATCGCGATAGAGTCCAGCAATGTAGCTTTTTCCTCCGGGCATGTACCAAGTAGATCCTGTCTTTAAGTCGGGAATAACCTTCAAACGGCTTTCGGCTTGGCTTGCACGTTCTGTTAGCGCATAGTAGTTCTTTTCAACAAGGGCAAACAAACTATCTGCTTCGGCAGTTTTGCCCACCAAGCGACCATAGAAACGCATCCATTCGGCACGGCCCAAAGGCGATGTCTCCATATAGTCGGCACACTCTATTAGGGGAATGCCCAACTTTTCAATAGTACCATATCCCCCACTATTCTCGAAGGGTGAAAGCAATATAGCATCGGGATGCAAGTCGATAATGCGCTCCACATCGGGAGCCATGGAACTGCCACAATCGGTGATGCGTCCATTGATAACTGCTTGCTGTACTTTGGGTAACATATTAAAGTATTGCAAATCGCAAACACCTCCTACACAATGTGTTGCATCAAGTTGTTGAAGTAAACTGAGGTGTACCGACGAATAGATAAGAGCGTTGCTAAGTGGGGTACGCACAATAGTACCTTGCGGTAAATGTTCGGGAATCGGTTGGAGGCTATCGACAAGCAGATAGGTATGCAACGTGCGCAACGTATCCCACGGATTGCGAATATCCACTTTTGTGTATCCTTCGTACTCCACAATCAGTAGGTTTTCGGCATAGCGCAGGGATTGTGTTTGGCCGTCGGTAGGCGAAGAAAATGCATTGCCTTTGCCGCTGCAAGCGGCAAAGAGCAAGCTGATAATTACTATATTGGCAGATAGTAAGAAATGTTTCATAAAGCATCAATTAGTCAATAAACACCATTGTTGTGGGGTTTATGCCACCGGCATCAAAAGTCTCTTTCAAGTTGCTAGTTGCATCGAAACGATAGATGGTGCCGTTGGTTGTATAGTCGCTGGTTCCTACATAGATGTCGCCTGTTTCCTCGTCCACCTCCAATAAATAGATGGCAGCGGTGTTAAACGAAGTTGGTGCATTTTTTAGGAAAGAGTCCCCTTTCACGAACGATTGCCATTTTTTATCGGTTGCACTAATCGTAAAGAAGTAATTGGTGAGTTGCCAATTCTCATCATAGGCCGAACATACACAATAGAGCAAACCATTATTACCTTGGGTCACTTTGCTTGCGTTGGTCAGGTAGATCACATCACCGGTACGAGGGTTGATAGCTTGTAAGGCAGGAGCAATTTCTGCATAGTTGCCTTTCGACAATACATAAATCATATCGTCTATTTCGTACATCTCTTCGGGATTTTCCACAACGGTCAGGCTCTTTTCTTTCTTCATAGTGGCGGCATTTATTACCATTATCTCGGTGTTGTAAACATAGTTACCAGAGCCTTCTACCTTGTAGGCATTGGCCACATATAGTTTACCATCCTCTTCTACAATACCTTCTAAGTTGTCGCCACCTTCGAAGGTTGCTACCACTTCTAATGTTTGAGCATTTAATTTAAGTACCTTTCCGCCATATTGTGTCACGTACACATAATCGCCTTCGGCATCAATAGCACGAGGTTCTCCCTCACCGCTACCAAACGAGTGACGAGCTTGCTCCACACCGGCCGAGTTCAAGCGAGTGACATATTTCGAACCGCCCACCACTACGTATAGACTATTGTTGTGTTCAATCATCACATTGGCTAGGTCGCCCATGCGAACACCGTTTTGGGTATAATAAATATCGCTGATAAATTTAGCATCTTTCGCAGGTGCATAGAACGATATACCGGCATTGTTACCGCCCATAGAACCTTCGTACATGATAAAAGCACGACGAGCAGGGAGTTCAACTTTCGAACCATTATCGTTCAATTCGGGAGTTTCATCATCGCTGCAGGCAATAGTTGTGGCACCAAGCAGCAATGTACATAGTGTTGTGTAGTAAAGTTTTCTTAGTTTCATATTTGTTTGTTGTTTATGTAGTTATTAAAAGATCAATGTTGCTGTTACTCTCCACGAGCGTCCGGGCATGGGATAATATTTGATGATGTCGTATTGCGCATCGGTTAAGTTTATCACCTCTGCTTGTAAGCGCAAGTTACAGCCCTTCATCGTAAATTCTCGCCAAAGGGTGGCGGTGTGCTCTTGGTAGCCATCTATCTCGTTTTCGGGTAAGTTTTGTGCTAAATAATAACGTTTGCCTACCATGTTGATGGTATAACCAATGTTTACCCACGGATTTTCCAATGCTGCCGACAGGTTGCCGTTGTGCATGGGTGTATAAGGCAATTGGTCTTTGTAGTTTTTAGCCTCTTTGTTGGTTACGTCAATAGCCTTTTGCCACGAGTAGTTTCCCGACAGATTCAGGTGTATCTGCTTGCTGATGGGCATAGCTGTAGCGAGTGTCACATCTACCCCATTCATTTGCACCTTGCCGTAGTCTTGCATCTTCCACACCTAGGTACTTGGGAAAGCAATAATCTTATCGGTCACCTTATTGTAATAGGTATCAATGGTTAGCGAAAGGAAATCAGTAAACCGGAAGGGTTTGCCACTCCAAGTGATTCCTACAGTATATTCGGTAGCCTTTTCAGGACGTAGATTGGTATTGCCAACGCGCAAATAATAAAGGTCGCTGAATGTGGGTACACGGAAGGTGTTTTTATACATTGCACGCAAGTAGAATTGCGTTGATTGCCAAGGCTGTAGTGAGAACGAAACAGTGGGCGAAAGGTGGTTGCGATTGGCTGGTTTATTACCAACTTTTACCTCTTCGGTGATGTGGGTAGCAACCAAAGTTCCCGTTAGTTTCAATCCTTTGTGTAGATAGCGAGCATTGAGAGCCGTGAGCGAAGTGTAGCGGATAGGCTCGGGCGAATTGATGCCGTTGGTG
>JAFYML010000253.1 GCA_017556595.1 Bacteroides sp. | reverse complement strand
CCTTTACAACGAAGTCTGTTTCGGGAACATACTTGGCTACATCGTGTTTTACTACTTCGCCCTTGTAGTTTTCATCGAGGATTTCTTTCTTCATCACACCTTCGCGAACGGTTGCCATTTGAGGACGGTGTTCGGGGTTTACGATGGTTGCTACGATGTTACCACCGAAAGCTGGACGGATTTGGTAAAGCAAGTTTTCGTAAGTAACGCCTGCGCGCTTGTCTTCGTGCGAACCGATTTCCAATTGTGTACAGTCGGCTGTCAAACCACTAGTCAATGCCGATGATACACGTGGGCCAAGGTCGCGACCAATAACGGTAGCCCCCATCAAGCAGATTTGTGGTTGCTCTTCTTTGAAGAGGTTAACCAACACTGATGTGTGTGGCAATGAAGTGTAGGGGAATAAACCTTCTGCATCGAATACGTGCAACTTATCTACACCAAATGGCAATACTTGTTTTTCAATGCCATCCAAGTTAGTACCGGCTGCAATAGCCTCTAACTGGCATCCAAGTTGATTAGCTAACTTACGGCCTTTGGTTAGCAATTCAAGGCTTACATCGGCTACTTGTGCGCCTTCAAGCTCCAAATATACAAATACATTGTTCATAATTATCCTATCGTATGGTTAGCTAAGAGTTCAACAATCAAGTTTTCGATATCTTCGTCGCTACCTGTCATGGTCTTGCTTTCCTTAGCTTGGAAGATGATGTTTTCAATCTTCTTCACTTTGGTTGGCGAGCCACTTAAACCGCATTGAGCGATGTCGCCATTTACATCGGCTACACTCCATTCTGCAATATTCAAGTAGTCGGCTTTTTCGTACAAGTCGGCATAAGGAAGTGCTGCACCTTCTTTGGTGATAGCTGCTTTTTCTTGTGCACCCATTGCACGTTTATATTTCATCACCAATTTGGCGTTGCGTGGACGACAAGGTGCTGCGCTACCATTTACGGTCAATACGATAGGCATTGGGCCTTCTACGGTTTCCACACCTCCGTCGATGTGACGCTTCACGGTGATACGTTTAGCCTCTTCGTCTACATTAAGAATCTCTTCTGTATAGGTGATTTGAGTCAATCCCAACTTTTCTGCTACTTGTGGACCTACTTGTGCGGTATCACCGTCGATAGCTTGGCGTCCACCAATGATAAGGTCGAAGTCGCCAATCTTCTTAATAGCTGTTGCAAGGGCGTATGATGTAGCCAACGTGTCGGCACCTGCAAAGGCGCGGTCGGTCAGCAAATAACCATTGTCTGCACCGCGGAAGAGACCTTCGCGGATAACTTCGGCTGCACGTCCCGGACCCATTGTTAAGATTGTTACAGTTGTACCTGGATGTTTGTCTTTCAATATGAGTGCCTGTTCAAGGGCATTCAAGTCTTCCGGATTGAAGATTGCCGGAAGTGCCGAGCGGTTGATTGTACCGTCAGCATTCATGGCATCTTTCCCCACGCAACGAGTGTCGGGTACTTGTTTTGCCAATACTACAATTTTTAAACTCATGATAT
>JAFYML010000252.1 GCA_017556595.1 Bacteroides sp. | reverse complement strand
TGCTCGTCGGTAGGGGCTTGCGTTAGACGATAGTCTAACTTCGATTTCTTACGTTCGATGTGTGCAGATATGGATCGGCCGCAATTGAATAGGCGTATCATGGTTTGGTTGATGATATGCTCGCATGTGTGCATGGGAGGATACTCCTGTTTGTTATGTTCGTTGAGTTCCATATTTTTTGTTTTTAAAAATAAAGTGCCAAGTAAAAAGATACTTGGCACTTTTAAAAATAAGGGTGTGTTTATATTAGATTTTATTCGATGATGCCAAGCGATTTGAAGCACTTAGCAAGTTTTTCTACGGCAAAATCTACCTGCTCTTTAGTATGGGTAGCCATCAAAGCTACACGTACAAGCGTGTCTTGGGGAGCACATGCAGGAGGAATTACAGGGTTGATAAAGATGCCTTCGTCGAACGCCAATTTTGTTACCATAAAGGTCTTTTCGGCATCGCGCACATACAAGGGTATGATGGGCGATTCGGTTTCGCCAATTTCGAAACCTGCATTGCGGAACTTGTCGAGAGCATAGTTGGTAATCTCCCAAAGCTTTTCGATGCGTTCGGGTTCGTCTTTCAAGATTTGCAAAGCGGTACGTGCCGATGCGGTAGCTGCCGGTGTGCTACTTGCTTGGAAGATGTATGAACGTGAGTTGTGACGAAGGAAGTTGATTACCTCTTTATCGCCAGCTACGAAGCCACCAATAGAGGCTAATGACTTACTGAAGGTACCCATGATGATATCGACATCGTCGGTAACACCAAAGTGGTCGCAAACACCGCGTCCGTTCTTACCAAACACGCCAAGGCCGTGAGCTTCGTCCACGTAAATGCTAGCGTTGTATTTCTTCTTTAAGCGTACAATTTCGGGTAGGGGAGCAAGGTCGCCTTCCATAGAGAATACGCCATCAACAATAATCAATTTTACAGCCTCGGGCTCGCACTTTTGGAGTTGCTTTTCCAAGTCTTCCATGTCGTTATGCTTGTAGCGCAATTGAGTGGCGAATGAAAGACGACGGCCATCTACGATAGAGGCGTGGTCGCGGTCGTCGCAGATGATATAATCGGCACGACCAACTAATTGAGGGATAACACCCTCGTTTACGGTGAAGCCAGTAGAGAAACAGAGGGCTTCGTCTTTACCTACAAACTCGGCTAGTTCGTTTTCCAACGCAACGTGTATGTCGAGTGTACCATTCAGAAGACGTGAACCTGCGCAACCGGTGCCATACTTAAGGGTGGCTTCTACGGCAGCATCTACAATACGCTTGTCGTAAGTAAGACCAAGATAAGCATTCGAGCCGAACATCAACACCTTTTTTCCATCCATCAAAACTTCGGTGTCTTGGTGGCTATCGATGGTACGAAAATAGGGATATACGCCTTGTGCCATAAATTGTTGGGGAAGGTCGTATTTCGCAAATTTTTCTTTTAGTAAACTCATATTTCTATATCTCTTTTTAGTTTTTTTTTCTGTTGGCGAAAAGCCAAATGAGCGGGCAAAGATAATAAATAAACTCGGTTTAACCATATTTTTCTTAAAAAATATAACATTATAGAATATTTCGATTTTCATTTAACAAAGTGTCAGATAAATGTATTATTTTTGTCTGCTTATTAGGCATAGACCAACGTGTAATGGACAATAATAAACGAAAATTAGTTTTTATTGTTAATCCAAAATCGGGCGTTCAAGGAAAGGGACAGATTGTTAGATGGATTGGCGAACGGATAGATAATAAACTGTATGATACGGAGATTATCTATACGAAATGGGCTGGTCATGCCGTAAAAATAGCCAAAGAAAAGGCGGACGAGAAGGTGTTTGCCGTGATTGCGATAGGGGGCGATGGAACCATTAATGAGATTGCTCGCTCGCTGGTGCACACAGACACGGCTTTGGGGATTATTCCTTGCGGTTCGGGCAACGGATTGGCGCGCCACTTGAAGGTGTCGCTCGATGCGAAAAAGGCCATCGATACCATCAACGAAGGACAACTGGAAATGATAGACTATGGTTTGATAAACGAGATTCCCTTTTTCTGCACTTGTGGCGTTGGATTTGATGCGTTTATTAGCTTGAAGTTTGCCGAAGCAGGTAAGCGTGGACCGTTGACTTACTTAGAGAAAACCATTAAGGAAAGCATAAACTATGCACCAGAAACATACGAGGTGGAGATTGACGGACAACGAACTGTGCATAAGGCTTTTGTAATAGCTTGCGGAAATGCGTCGCAATATGGGAATAATGCTTATATAGCACCGCGAGCAAGCTTGAACGATGGCTTGCTGGATGTAACGATTATCGAACCATTCAATATGCGCGAGGCGCCTTCTTTGTCGTTTCAGCTGTTCAACAAGACCATCGACCAAGATAGTCATGTGAAGACACTGAAATGTAACTCGTTGCACATAAAACGCGCCAAGGATGGTGTGGCTCACTTCGATGGCGACCCTATCATGTTGGGCGAAAGCATTGATGTGAAGATTGTGAAACAGGGATTAAAGGTGATTATTCCATCGCCAAAAAATTCGTCGGGAGTGTTGACACGAGCACAAGACTACTTGGACGAAATAGATGCCTTTATCGAGCAAGTGTCTCGACACAATAAGGTGATTTTGAATAAAGGAAAGAAACAAGTAAAAAAGATATTATCACAATAAAATAAAGGATTATGTATAGAACTCACACGTGTGGAGAGTTGAGAATCTCCGATGTAAACAAGCAGGTAACACTGGCCGGATGGGTGCAACGTAGTCGTAAGATGGGAGGTATGACATTTGTTGACCTTCGCGATCGTTACGGTATCACTCAGTTGGTGTTCAACGAAGAAAACAATGCAGAACTTTGCGAAAAGGCTAACCACTTGGGACGCGAATTTGTGATTCAAGTAACTGGGGTGGTAAATGAACGCTTCAGCAAAAATGCAAACATACCCACTGGCGACATTGAAATCATTGTAAGCGAATTGAATGTGCTCAATGCGGCTCTTACACCGCCATTTACTATTGAGGAAAATACCGATGGTGGCGACGATATTCGCATGAAGTATCGCTATCTTGACCTTCGTCGTGCTAATGTGCGTAGCAACCTTGAATTGCGTCATAAGATGACTATCGAAGTGCGCAAATATCTTGACGAACAAGGATTTATTGAAGTGGAAACTCCTATCCTTGTAGGCTCAACTCCAGAAGGCGCTCGCGACTTTGTGGTGCCATCGCGCATGAACCCAGGACAATTCTATGCACTTCCTCAATCGCCACAAACCTTGAAGCAATTGCTTATGGTATCGGGATTCGACCGCTATTTCCAAATTGCAAAATGCTTCCGTGACGAAGATTTGCGTGCCGACCGTCAACCAGAATTTACACAAATCGACTGCGAAATGTCGTTCGTCGAGCAAGACGACGTTATCAACCTCTTCGAAGGTATGGCGAAGTACTTGTTCAAACAATTGCGCGGCGTGGAATTGAACGAACCTTTCATCCGTATGCCATGGGCCGATGCTATGAAGTATTATGGTAGCGACAAGCCTGATATCCGCTTTGAAATGAAGTTTGTCGAATTGATGGACATTATGAAGGGTCATGGATTTGGCGTGTTCGATAGTGCTGCCTACATTGGTGGTATCTGTGCTAAGGGTGCGGCAAGCTATACTCGCAAGCAACTCGATGCATTGACCGACTTCGTGAAGCGTCCGCAAATTGGTGCAAAAGGCATGGTATATGCGCGCGTAGAGGCCGATGGAAATGTAAAATCGAGCTTAGATAAATTCTATTCGCAAGAGGTGTTGCAACAAATGAAAGCTGCTTTTGGTGCTGAAGCTGGCGACTTGATTTTGATTCTTAGCGGTGACGATGCTATGAAGACTCGCAAGCAACTTTGCGAATTGCGTCTTGAAATGGGTAACCAACTTGGCTTGCGCGATAAAAATCAGTTTGCTTGCCTTTGGGTGGTGGATTTTCCAATGTTCGAATGGAGCGAAGAAGAGGGCCGCTTAATGGCTATGCACCATCCATTTACTCACCCCAAAGACGAGGATATTCCATTGTTAGATAGCGATCCTGCAGCTGTGCGTGCCGATGCTTACGATATGGTGTGCAACGGTGTGGAATTGGGTGGTGGCTCAATTCGTATTCACGATGCTGGCTTGCAAGCTAAGATGTTCGAAATCCTTGGATTTACACCTGAAAAGGCACAAGAACAATTTGGTTTCTTGATGAATGCCTTTAAGTATGGTGCACCTCCTCATGGTGGTTTGGCTTATGGTCTTGACCGCTGGGTGAGCATCTTTGCTGGTCTTGATAGTATTCGCGATTGCATTGCCTTCCCAAAGAATAATAGCGGACGCGATGTGATGCTCGATGCACCTGGTTTCCTTGATCAAAAACAACTTGATGAGTTGCAATTGAAACTCGATTTGAAAGATAAAGAGTAATTCAACTCGTAAGGTTATAGCAATAAAAAAGCGGCATGCCAATCGGCGTGCCGCTTTTGTTTAGTAAAGGTTATTCAATAATCAAATATTTATCTTTAGGATATTTTACTCTGTATTGAAGTAGCAATTCTCGTTTCTCGCCACCTTGTAGGTTGAGTGTCCAAGTAACAATGCCGTTGTCTTTATTGAGCTTTCCGCCGCTCAATTCTTCGGTTGTTACCTCGATGCTATTGTCGATAGAAATGGGTAACTGGTCTTGTACTTGGATGGCGATAGGTTGATTTTGAGTATTTTCTACTGTTATGAGCCATGTCAATGTTTGTACTTGGTTTGCGGCTATTAGTTTGCGCGAAGTCGATTCATTCACCTTGCTTCGTTGAATGCGGATGGCTTTGTTTTGTCCCATCGACAAAGATAGTGTGTCGCTTGTTTGGTAGGGGTTAAGCACGGTTTTTCCTACAAACGAATTGTCGAAGTAGATGGTTGCTTCTCCTTCCAATAAGTTGTGATTTTTCCATTGCGTAGATTCGGCAATGATGTACACATCCTTGTTTATCTTTGGCACACTCTTATACAAATAGGTGGCGGGTAATTCGTAGCGACCAATTTCCGTAACTACTGATTTGCCATCCGAAGGGATGGATAGTTTTCTAACGATGCTAAATTCGTATCCAGCCATGGTTTGCGATTGCTCAACTGCCATTACTTCGCTTTCCTCTACAGCTTCTGTATCCATCATGGCATTGCTAGTAACTCTTGCCGAACGCATAACGCTTTTGGGTGCTGCACCAAACCCAATAACTGCCGATTCTTCTACTGCAACATCCTCTTGCAAGCGAATGTTCAGTGTGTTGCTATATGCATCGCGTGTTTGGGTGGCATAGCCTATAGCGGCGAATTGCAACGAGCGTTTGCCATCGGGCAGGGTGATGGAATAACGGCCATTGGCATCTGTTATAGCACCAATAGTGGTGCCTGGTACGATGATGCTTGCACCAATAATAGGTTGGCGCTTATTATCGGTTACAACGCCCGATATGGTGTTGCCAATCAGGTTGTTATCATATCTTGGAGGAGCCAATCCGTAGTCCAACCAATAGGGCTTCAGCTCGGGCAATACGTTGCTAATCGATGGGCTGGAAGAGGAGAGTGTGAGTTCAACATCCTTCCAATCTTCTTGTGTGTTTTGGAAGATATTGGCCTTGTAGGATAGTGTAAGTGGTTTGTTTACACCCTCCGAACGGATGTCGTAGCTTGGAAACCATCCCGCATTTTTCACGAAGTAGGTGATGGTGAAGTGGGCTTGGCATGCTGCATTGGCCGAAACTTTCACCTCTATTTCGCTCATAGCCTTGGGCGCTTTTTGTCCCAATTGCGCTATTTCTGCTTGAATGGCAGCTATCTCGTTGCTGTTTGTTCGTAGCTGTTCATCGATGGAGATCAGTTTTTTTCTCAATGCCATCGATTCGGTGGCATAATAGCTGTTCATCTCCTTGATTGTAGCCAACGAGGTTGTGGCGGTGCGGTTTCCTACTGAGCAATTTGCCTTCAGCAAGTCGATTTGCGCTTGTACAACCTCCTTCGATGCTTGTAGCTCATAAGACTTTTTCGTAAGCATCTCCATTTTCATGGTCAAAGCACTTCGTTCAAGGCTATCGGTGTAGTTGAATTGATGGTTTACACCCAACACGGTGAGCTTGCCTTGTGCCTTTACTTGCATACTTTTGGCATCCATATAGGGCGACATGCCAGTGAAGAGTAGGGTGGTTTCGCCAGCGGTGAGATTGATGGTTTTTGTGCGTGTTACTTGTGCCCCGTCGATGTAGAATGTTACTTGCTCGGCGGTTGTTTTAATCTTTTCTTGTGCATGTAGCATATTGATAGACAATAGCATACATGCTACCAATAGCATTTTTTTAATCATACGTTATTGTTTTGTGTTATTGAGGTTTTTGTTCCTTAGGCTTGCGGTCGAAGAAGGGGTTTTTCGACGATGCACTAACGGGGATGGCAAATACTTGCTTGCAATCGGGAAGCCAGCCAAGTTCTTGTGCGGCAATACCAGCCGAGAACATTACACGTGTATCTACACGCAAATCGGCCGCCATAGCACATGCCGAACCAATGGCGATACCTACATCTACCGAGTTGATAGCGCAAGGTACACCCTTTGCACGAGCGTCGCAAGTGGCATATCCACAATGGCCGCAATTCAAACCTTGTGCACATTCGCGCGTACCTATTATAATAAGGCATTCGGCTTGTAGAATATTGTCGGCATCGCGAAGGAAGAATTTCAATCCTTTTTCTTCGGCTATGGCTTGCATCTTTTTCGATAGCATTTCAAGGGCTTCGTCGGTAATCAATGCCATTTCTATTACGTCTATACCCTTGCCTTTAGGCGCGGTGCGAGCAGCAGTCATCATTTGGCGAGCTACGTTCAAAACATGTTCGTGGCGCAAATCTCTTTCGTTCAGTATCATATTATTATTAAGTTTAAGTGGTTAATTTTTTAACAAACGTACGCAAAATATCGGAAGTGTCCAAATAATTGTGTTGGGAATGGGGTAGATTAAACAATTTTCGTTAAAGATTAACGAGAATATACAGAAAATCATTATCTTTGCACCCAAATTATCAGTTGATAATGAAAATAAAGGAAATTGTATGCGCCCTTGAACGGTTCGCGCCTCTGCCTTTGCAAGACGGATTTGATAATGCAGGCTTGCAAATAGGATTGACAGATGCGGAAGCTACAGGGGCTTTGTTGTGTCTGGACGTTACCGAAGCCGTGATCGACGAAGCCATCATGTTGGGCTATAACCTTATCATTTCGCACCATCCACTCATCTTCCGAGGCTATAAATCTATCACTGGTAAAGACTATGTGGAACAATGCATTATGAAGGCCATCAAGAACGATATCGTTGTCTATTCTGCACATACTAACCTTGATAATGCTCCCGAAGGAGTGAATTTCAAGATTGCAGAAAAAATAGGCTTGAAAAACGTGAAAGTGCTCGACGTAAAAGAGCAAAATCATTGTTCAGAAATGGCTGGTGCTGGTGTGATAGGCGAATTGGAGACTCCAGAAGGCGAAACTGACTTCTTGAAACGTATAAAGAAAATATTCGAGGTGGGATGCATTAAGCATAACAAATTAACGGGTAGGGAAGTGCAACGAGTGGCTATTTGTGGAGGTGCTGGAGCTTTCTTAATGCCGCTTGCCATTCGCCAACAAGCTGATGTTTTTATCACCGGCGAAATTAAATATCATGACTATTTCGGACACGATGGCGAAATCTTATTGGCCGAAATAGGACATTACGAAAGCGAACAATATACGAAAGAGATATTTCAAACAATAATCAGGGATATGTTTCCTGGGTTGCCTGTACAAGCCACTCGCGTGAATACAAATCCCATAAAATATATGTAAGGAAACTATGGCTAAAGAAGCAAAGAAAGAGCAAGAACTCACCGTAGAGCAAAAGCTAAAAGCGCTCTACCAATTGCAGACAATGTTGTCTAAAATTGACGAAATCAAGACATTACGAGGCGAATTGCCATTGGAAGTAGAAGATCTTGAAGACGAT
>JAFYML010000251.1 GCA_017556595.1 Bacteroides sp. | reverse complement strand
TTATTAATTGTTTCGCTTGTTTTGTTGAGTAGTTGTGGTGTAGTGCCCATCACCGGACGCAAACAGGTGTTACTCGTGTCCGATCAAGAGGTACTCGCTTCCAGTCTTACCCAGTATGCTGACTATATGAAGTCGGCACCGAAATCGACCAATACACAAGGAAAGGCAATGGTGACACGTGTGGGGAAGAAAATCGCCGCAGCTACCGAACAGTATCTAAGAGAGAACGGAATGGCTTCGGAGCTAAGCAACTTTTCGTGGGAATTTAATTTGGTAAAGGATAGCCAACTGAATGCTTTCTGTATGCCCGGTGGCAAGATTGTGGTGTACGAAGGTTTGTTGAAGTTGGTATCGTCGGACGATGAATTGGCCGTGGTCATTGGACACGAGGTGGCGCATGCCGTGGCTAAGCATAGCAACGAACGCTTGAGCCAACAGCTGATGACGCAGTATGGCGCACAAATCTTAACGCAAGCGCTGAGTCAAAAGTCGGCGGCTATTCAGCAAGCAGGGGCAGCCATCTACGGATTGGGTGCTGAGTATGGCGTGCAACTTCCCTTCTCGCGCAAGCATGAAACAGAAGCCGACTATATGGGACTGATATTTATGACCATGGCCGGTTATAACCCCAATGTAGCCATTACCTTTTGGCAAAAGATGTCGGCAGGCGGTAGCTCGATTCCCGAATTTATGAGTACACACCCCAGCGATGCAACACGCATCAACGATATTAAGAAGTATTTACCCAAATTGGAACAATATAAAAAGAAATAATCAATATGAAACACAACTTTAAAGAGTGGATGATTGCGGTGCGTCCGTGGTCGTTTCCAGCATCGGCCATGCCTGTATTGGTAACATTGGCCTTCTTGAATTATGCAGGTTATGAAATGAATTGGTGGTATGGTGTGTGGGCATTGCTCAATATCGTTGTTTTCCATGCTGCGGGTAACACTTGGAGCGATTACTTCGACTACAAGAAGGGCGTGGATAGAGAAGATACCTTTGGCGCTAAGACGCTGACCGATGGTATGTTTACCCCAAAGGAGATATACAACCTCTCGTTGGGGTTGTTGGTTGTGGCCTTGTTGGGCGGTATCGGATTGATGCTTTGCACCGGTTTGCCATTATTGTATGTAGGTATTGGCGGTATGCTTTGCACCTTGCTCTATCCTTTGCTTAAATTTAATGCCCTTGGCGATGCCGATATTTTCTGTGCATACGCTCTTTTGCCCATGCTTGGAACATCGTTTGTCGCTACCGGTGCTTTCCACTATGAAGTGTTGTGGAATGCCATTCCTGTAGGCTTGATTACCGTAGGTATTTTGCATGCCAACAATACACGCGATATGCAACACGACAATCGCGCTAACATTAAAACATTTGCTATGTTGATGGGAAACAAAGCATCGGCCTATGCCTATTGTTTCGAAGTAATCTTTCCGTTTTTGTGGGTGATAGGTTGTATCGTTGGCGGTGTGTTGCCCTACTATTCATTGCTTGTTTTGGTGGCTTTGATGCCGGCGTTGAAAAATGCAGGTATGGTGCTGAATTTCCTAAAGCAAGGCACAACGGCTATTGCCAACCTCGATGAGATGACCGCTAAACTGCAACTGATATTCAGTTTGTTGCTAAGTATTTCACTCTTTGTGGCCTATTTCTTCTAATATTTCTTCTAATGAAGCGCGTACTTTTTACTATCCTGTTAGCCTTTGTGTTGTGGACGATTATGTTTTCGCCACTCACCGCGCCATATGTCAACTTCTGGTGGATGATGACCGCCTCGGCATGTACATTGACGCTCTTTGCTACATGGTTTCGGCCTGATTGGTGGAAACTGTTGAAGTGGACACCTGCCAACGTTTTCTTGGGCATACTTATTGCCGTGGCGCTGTGGTGTACATTTTGGATTGGCGATAAGGTATCGGCATGGATGTTCGATTTTGCTCGTCCGCAAGTAGATACAATTTATGGCATGAAAGAGGGTGAATCGCCTTGGTTGCTCACTGCTTTAATGCTATTCTTGATAGGCCCTGCCGAAGAAATCTTTTGGCGCGGTTATGTGCAACGCACCCTATCTGAGCGTTGGTCGCCCAATATGGGCTTTATTGTGACAACCGCCATCTATGCCTTGGTGCATGCCGGCTCGTGCAACTTCATGCTGACGATGGCTGCTTTGGTAGCCGGTACGGCTTGGGGGGCGCTTTATCGTTTCTTTCCGCAACGTTTCTCGGCTATTCTTTTGTCGCATGCTTTGTGGGATGTAGCGGTTTTCATTTGGTTTCCTATTTAATAAAAGAACAGGAAGTTAAATATAGTTAAAAGCAGGCAGTGATGCTTGCTTTTTTTATTCCTTTTTCGCAATCTTTGTGATATCAAAATGATATTAACTCAAAACAATAGTATTATGACAAAGGAATTTGATTACAATGGATTTAAGATGAACGGTTTTTTAATGTTGTTTGTTCATCTGTTGGTAATGCCGGCTGCAATGCTTTATGGCTGTTTTATTGGTGAAGTATGGAGTGTTGTATTGGCGGTACTTTTGGGTATTGCTTGGTTCTTTATCTTGGCCGGCTATATGCAATTAGAACCGAACGAAGCACGTGCAATGGTATTCTTTGGTAAGTATAAAGGTACATTCAAAGATACAGGTTTCTTTTGGGTAAATCCTTTCCTCGACAAGAAGAAGTTGTCGCTTCGCGCCCGCAACTTGGATGTAGAGCCTATCAAGGTGAACGATAAAATTGGTAACCCAATCTTGATTGGATTGGTGTTGGTATGGAAGTTGAAAGATACCTATAAGGCAATGTTCGAAATCGACTCGCAAACCATGGCGGCCGATACAACTACAAAGGGCAATCAAGTATCGGTAGGTAATGCGGTGGCTAACCGTATGAATGCGTTCGAAAACTTTGTGAAGATTCAAAGTGATGCTGCACTTCGTCAGGTAGCCGGACAATATGCATACGATGATAATGAAAGTCATACCGATGAATTGACTTTGCGTTCGGGTGGAGAAGAAATCAACGACCAATTGGAAGCTAAGCTGAACGAACGTTTGGCTATGGCCGGTATCGAAATAGTAGAAGCTCGTATTAACTATTTGGCTTATGCACCCGAGATTGCCGCTGTGATGCTCCGTCGCCAACAAGCATCGGCCATCATTACTGCTCGCGAAAAGATTGTGGAAGGTGCTGTTTCGATGGTAAAGATGGCGCTCGATAAGCTTTCGGCCGAAGAGATTGTAGAGTTGGACGAAGAAAAGAAAGCTGCAATGGTGAGCAACTTGCTCGTAGTGCTTTGTGCCGATGAGGCTGCTCAACCGGTAGTTAATACTGGTACGTTGCATCAATAATAGCCAGCAAGATGCGCATAAAGAGTAAATATCTGTGGATTTTAGGTTTGTTGCCGGGTAGTACGGCAACAACCTTTGCGCAAGAGCAAGCCGAACAGGTGGCATCGGTAGCACCGATTGCCTACAATAAGATGGTAATGACCGAACGCGATATTATGGTAGGCGCCGAAGGCTTTCAATTGCCAGGTACGTTGACATTGCCTCTATCGGCATCGGCCGAGAATAAAGTGCCTTGCATTGTGCTTGTGCATGGCTCTGGGCCGAACGATCGCGATGAGACTGTTGGTCCCAACAAACCTTTTCGCGATTTGGCATGGTTGTTGGCCGAAGAGGGCATTGCTACGATACGCTACGACAAGCGCACCTTGGTGTATGGTGCGCGTTATATCCCGGAAGGAAGGGAAGCGGATTACGATGTCGAGGCGGTTGATGATGCCGTAGCTACGATAGCGCAAGCAATGTCAATCCCAGAGGTTGACGCTAATCGCATCTACTTGTTAGGACATAGTTTGGGCGGCACGTTAGCTCCTCGCATAGCCCAGCAATCGGGTAAATTGGCTGGTCTTATTCTTTGGGCCGGTGCGGCTCGTCCATTGGAGGATTTGTTGATAGAACAGGTTGAGTATATCAACTCGCTTTCTCCATCGAAAGAGGCTGAAGCACAGATTGATGTGTTGAAACGTCAAGCAGCCAATGTGAAGAAGTTAGGTAATTATGGATACGACGAGTCATTACCGCTCTTGATGAACTTGCCGCGTTCGTATTGGGAGTTTGCCAATCGTTACAAACCATTAGATGTAATTGCTACGTTGAAATGGCCGGTGTTGGTCATGCAAGGCGAACGCGATTACCAAGTTACGATGACCGATTTCAATTTGTGGCAAATGGCATTGATGTTCAACGCTAAGGCGGCTTACCGTTGTTATCCGGCATTGAATCATCTCTTTATGGAAGGCGAGGGAAAGGCTACTCCGCAAGAGTATAACCAACCAGGACGAGTGCCCGCTTATGTAGCAAAAGATATTGTAAAATTCATCTGTCAAGAATAGCAAGAGCCGTGGCAAAGAAAGAAAATAGTACCAAAAGCTTTGTCTTGCGCATCGATGCCGAGACGATGGAGGCCATAGAAAAATGGGCTGCCGATGAGTTTCGTAGCACCAATGGGCAACTTCAGTGGATTATTGCTGAGGCATTGAGAAAGAATGGACGATTGAAAAAATCTAAAAAACAAACTGAAAATGAGAAAGAACACACTGATTAATTTAGGAAGGTATTTGGTGGACGAGGAATTGTCTGTTCGCTTCACACCTTCAATAATTGATAGAATCCTCGAGGGGGTGGCTATTGTGAT
>JAFYML010000250.1 GCA_017556595.1 Bacteroides sp. | reverse complement strand
TCGTCTATAAAGGTACTGCCAACAGCAGCAAAGAAGTTGAAGCTGTGATGAAAGCAGCCAACAACGACGAAAAGTGTGTAGGTATCATCACATGGATGCACACCTTCTCGCCTGCAAAGATGTGGATTAAGGGACTTCAAGCTTTGCAAAAGCCACTCCTCCATTTCCATACTCAATATAACGCAGAAATTCCTTGGGAAACAATCGACATGGACTTCATGAACTTGAATCAATCAGCTCATGGTGACATTGAGTTCGGACATATCTGTACTCGCATGCGTATTCCTCGCAAGGTAGTTTGTGGTTATTGGAAGAGCCAAGAAGCACAAGAAAAGATTGCTATTTGGGCACGTGTAGCTGCAGGTGTTGCCGATGCAAAGAACGTACGTTGCCTCATGTTCGGTATGAACATGAACAATGTTGCCGTAACAGATGGTGACCGCGTAGAGTTTGAACAACGCATGGGTTATCATGTTGACTACTACCCTGTATCTTCTTTGATGGAATACTTCAAGAAGGTTACCGATGCTGAAGCCGACGCGCTTGTTGAAGAGTACAAGAAGTTGTACGAAATCAAGATCGACGAAAGCGGCGAAGAGGTTTATTGGGAAAAGGTTAAGAACGCTGCTAAGGCTGAAATTGCTTTGCGCCGTGTATTGGCCGACGAAGGTGCTACCGCTTTCACAACTAACTTCGACGACCTTGGCGATGCCGACATTAACGATCCAAACTTTGTAGGTTTCGACCAAATCCCAGGTCTTGCTTCTCAACGTTTGATGGCCGAAGGTATTGGTTTTGGTGCAGAAGGAGACTGGAAGACAGCTTGTCTTTGCCGCACACTTTGGGTTATCCAACAAGGTATGCCTATTGGATGCTCATTCCTCGAAGATTACACCCTCAACTTCGCAGGCGATCGTTCTTCATGCCTCCAAAGCCACATGTTGGAAATTTGTCCGCTCATTGCTAAGGAAGAAAAGCCAAAGCTCGAAGTTCATTTCCTCGGCATTGGTATCCGCAAGCAACAAACAGCACGCCTCGTATTTACTTCAAAGGTAGGTCGTGGTATTAAAGCTACAGTGGTTGACCTCGGCAATCGTTTCCGCCTCATCTCTCAAGAAGTAGAATGTATCGAACCAAAACCAATGCCTAACCTTCCTGTTGCATCTGCACTTTGGATCCCACAACCAACATTCGAAATCGGTGCTGGCGCATGGATTCTTGCAGGTGGTACACACCATAGTGCTTTCTCATACGACATCACTGAAGAGTATTGGGAAGATTTCGCTGAAATCGTAGGTATCGAATACGTTAAGATTAACAAAGACACTACTATCAGCGGCTTCAAGAAAGAACTTCAAACCAACGAAGTTTACTATATGCTTAACAAAGCACTTTGCTAATGTATAACCATGTACCATGCATCAGCAATGGTGTATGGTACATTTAACAAATAACTTTTATGGATGCAAAATCAACCATCGAAGCAGGCAAAGCGATATTAGGTATCGAGTTCGGTTCAACCCGAATTAAAGCTGTTTTGATTGACGAAGAGAACAAACCCATTGCACAAGGTGATCACAGTTGGGAAAACCAATTTGTTGATGGTCATTGGACTTATAGCATCGACACCATTTGGAACGGCTTGCAAGACTGCTATGCTGATCTTCGCAAGAATGTTAAAGCACAATATAATACTGAGATTGAAACATTGGCTGCTATTGGCTTCAGTGCTATGATGCACGGCTATATGGCATTCAACGAAAAAGAAGAAATCTTAGTACCTTTCCGCACATGGCGTAATACAAACACAGGCGATGCAGCAACTGCTTTGTCTGAACTGTTTGTATATCACATTCCTATGCGTTGGAGCATTTCACACTTGTATCAAGCTATTTTGAACAAGGAAGAACATGTGAAAGACGTTACATTCTTCACCACACTTGCTGGCTACATTCACTGGCAACTTACTGGCGAAAAAGTATTGGGTATTGGCGATGCTTCAGGTATGATTCCTATCGACCCAAAAACAAAGAACTACGATGCCGCAATGGTAAGCAAG
>JAFYML010000249.1 GCA_017556595.1 Bacteroides sp. | reverse complement strand
TTATTTAGGTGATTATAGCACTGGGGTTCCACCTCTTCCCATTCCGAACAGAGAAGTTAAGCCCAGTCACGCCGATGGTACTGCGTAACAGTGGGAGAGTAGGTAGTCGCCGTTTTAGATGAGCCTTCGTTATCCAAGGGATGACGGAGGCTTTTTTTATTTTTTGTACTTTTGTTGTCCTTTTATACCTTTTTTGAAAAATCTTTCGATTATTGATGCTTGTTATCAATGAAATTTCGTAATTTTGGCGGAAATCTGTAAAATCATAATAACTACAATCAATATGGAAAACAAAATTCAAGAGTTGACCGATAAAATCTATCGCGAAGGGATAGAAAAAGGTAACGAAGAAGCTCAAAAACTTATTGCTAAGGCAGAAGCAGAGGCAAAGCAAATTGTAGAAGATGCTCGAAAGGAAGCTGAAGCTATTGTTGCAGCTGCTCAAAAATCAGCCTCAGAATTGTCCGATAACACAAAATCGGAATTGAAAATGTTTGCAGGCCAAGCTAAAAATGCATTGAAATCGGAAGTAGCTACTTTGCTTTCGAACGAATTGGTGAATGCCGATGTAAAAGCATTTGTGAACAATCCTGATTATCTAAATGCATTTATTGTAGAATTGGCTTCGAAGTGGAGCGTAAACGAACCTATTGTTATCGCTACTCCTGACGCAGAAAACCTTAAGAAGTATTTCGCTGTGAAGGCTAAAGCTTTGCTTGATAAGGGTGTGACAATCGAACAAGTGAATGGTGTTAAGACCTTGTTTACAATATCTCCAGCCGATGGTTCGTACAAAGTGAACTTTGGTGAAGAAGAATTTGAAAACTACTTTAAAGCATTCTTGCGTCCACAATTAGTGGATATGCTGTTTTAAACTATTTCTATGGCTAATTATTATAGTTTGATAACTGGCTTGCCGGATCTTTTATTGGATGAAAGCAAGTCGAGCTATTCTGTCAGCGAGTTTAAGGAAATCTGCAAAGAATCTTTAACTGAAGCGGACAAGCATATCATTGACTATTTCTTTCTGAAATACGATTGCTTGAACGTGGTGAAGTTATTGAAAAATCCTGATGCTAAGATTGACGAGAAGGGTAACCTTACTATTGATGAGTGTCGTGAACTCATTGCTCAATCGGATGAGATGAACACTCAAGTTCCTTGTGGTGCTCCTCGTTTCTTGATGGATTTTATTTTGGACTATCCCCAAAAGAAAGATCTTCCTGGTTTCTTTGCTGAAGATGCCGTTTTGTTGGAGTACTATCGTTATGCCATGCAATGTGGTGAAGCAGAAATTGCTTCATGGTTCGAGTTGAATTTCAATGTCACTAATATATTGACTGCTTTTATTGCCCGTAATTATGGCTGGAAAGTGGAAGATTATGTATTGGATGACAATGAAGTGAGCGAAACCATTTTGAAGAGTGTACAGACAAAGGACTTCAACCTTGCTCCAATTGTGGACTATGTAGAAGAGGTTATCAAGATTGCCGAATGCGAAGATCCGGTGATGAAAGAGAAGCGCATTGATGCTTTCAAGTGGATGTGGCTTGATGACCAAACCTTCTTTGAACCTTTCTCTATCGTATCGGTATTTGCCTATTTGTGCAAATTGGATATGAGTGAGCGTTGGGAAATTTTGGATGCAGAAACGGGACGTGAAACATTTACGCAAATAGTAGATAACTTGCGTAGTGAAGCACGTGTGCCCGATGAGTTTAAGAAATAACAAAAACAATTATATTTATGACAAAAGGAACTGTTAGTGGCGTTATTGCCAATATGGTGACACTCAGTGTGGATGGTCCTGTGTCTCAAGGTGAAATTTGTTACATTGAGACAGGTGGTGACCGCTTGATGGCTGAGGTTATTAAGGTGGTAGGTACTGACGTTTATGTGCAGGTGTTTGAAAGCACTCGTGGACTGAAGGTTGGTGCCCAAGCAGACTTTACAGGCCGCATGCTCGAAGTGAAATTGGCTCCGGGTATGTTGTCGAAGAATTATGATGGTCTGCAAAATGACTTGGACAAGATGGATGGTGTGTTCTTGAAGAGAGGACAATATACCAATCCATTGGACGAAGACAGAATTTGGGATTTTACCCCAATTGCACAAGTTGGTGATGAAGTAATTTCATCAGATTGGTTGGGCGAAGTAATTGAAAACTCACAGAAGTTGAAGATTATGGTTCCTTTCCAAATGGAAGGTAAGGCTAAGGTGAAGAAGATTGCTGCTGCTGGTCAATATAAAATTACAGATGTGATTGCGGTATTGACAGACGAGAAGGGCAATGATATTGAAGTAAACATGATTCAACACTGGCCGGTTAAGTTTGCAATGACCAATTACAAACAAAAACCACGTCCTTTCAAGTTGCTTGAAACTGGTGTTCGCACAATCGATACTTTCAACCCAATTGTAGAAGGTGGTACAGGATTTATCCCTGGCCCATTCGGTACTGGTAAAACTGTACTTCAACATGCTATTTCTAAGCAAGCCGAAGCTGATATCGTAATTATTGCAGCTTGTGGTGAACGTGCAAATGAGGTTGTAGAAATCTTTACAGAATTCCCTGAATTGGATGACCCACATACCGGTCGCAAGTTGATGGAACGTACCATTATCATCGCCAATACTTCGAACATGCCTGTAGCTGCTCGTGAAGCATCTGTATATACAGCAATGACTATGGCAGAGTATTATCGTGCTATGGGTCTTCGTGTATTGTTGATGGCCGACTCTACTTCTCGTTGGGCACAAGCGTTGCGCGAAATGTCTAACCGTATGGAAGAGTTGCCTGGTCCTGATGCGTTCCCAATGGACTTGTCGGCATTGATTTCTAACTTCTATGGCCGTGCAGGTTATGTATATTTGAACAATGGCGAAGTTGGTTCAATTACCTTCATTGGTACTGTATCGCCAGCTGGTGGTAACTTGAAAGAACCTGTAACCGAAAATACCAAGAAGGTAGCTCGTTGTTTCTATGCATTGGAACAAGACCGTGCCGATAAGAAACGTTATCCTGCGGTGAACCCAATTGATTCATATTCAAAATATTTGGAATATCCTGAATTTGCAGATTACATCAAGCAACGTATCAACGACCAATGGATTCCAAAGGTGTTGAAGTTGAAAACTCGTATGCAACGTGGTAAGGAAATTGCAGAACAAATCAACATCCTTGGTGATGATGGTGTACCTGTAGATTACCATGAAACATTCTGGAAATCGGAAATTATCGACTTTGTTATCTTGCAACAAGATGCTTTCGACGAAGTAGATGCAGTAACATCGTTGGAGCGCCAAGAAGAAATCTTGGATTTGATTACTGAAATTTGCGAGATTGACTTCAAGTTTGACCACTTCCAAGATGTAGTGGATTATTTCAAGAAGATGATTAATGTTTGCAAGCAAATGAACTATTCAGTGTACAAGTCGGAACAATACAACGGCTATGTGGCACAAATTAGAGAGATGCTTGCTGCACATAAATAAATAAGGAATAGATATGGCAACAACAGCATTCCAAAAGATATATACAAAAATTAGCCAAATCACCAAGGCTACCTGTTCGTTGAAGGCGAAAGGCGTAGGTTATGATGAATTGGCTACTATCAACGGCAAGTTGGCTCAGGTAGTTAAGATTACCGGTGATGATGTCACTTTGCAGGTGTTCGAGGGTACCGGTGGTATCCCTACCAATGCAGAGGTGGTGTTCTCGGGTAAGGCTCCTTCGTTGAAGGTTAGCGATCAATTGGCTGGTCGTTTCTTCAATGCGTATGGTAATCCTATTGATGGTGGTCCAGCTATTGAAGGTAAGGATGTGGAAATTGGTGGCCCGTCGGTGAATCCAGTACGTCGTAAGCAACCTAGTGAATTGATTGCTACCGGTATTGCAGGTATCGACTTGAACAATACATTGGTTTCTGGACAAAAGATTCCATTCTTTGCCGACCCAGACCAACCTTTCAACGAAGTTATGGCGATGGTAGCTCTACGTGCCAAGGTAGATAAGATTATCTTGGGTGGTATGGGTATGACCAACGACGACTACTATTACTTCCGCAATACATTCTCGAATGCAGGTGCGCTCGATCGTATTATCTGTTTCATGAATACAACCGAGGACCCTGCGGTAGAACGTTTGTTGATTCCTGATATGGCATTGACTGCTGCCGAATATTTCGCGGTAGAAAAGCATGAAAAGGTTTTGGTACTTTTGACAGATATGACCTCTTATGCTGACTCGTTGGCTATTGTGTCTAATCGTATGGACCAAATTCCTTCGAAAGACTCTATGCCTGGTTCATTGTATTCGGATTTGGCTAAGATTTATGAAAAGGCAGCTCAGTTCCCCGAATCGGCAGGTGGAGGTTCTATTACCATTATTGCGGTAACAACATTGTCGGGTGGTGATATTACACATGCTGTGCCCGATAATACAGGTTATATCACTGAAGGTCAGCTCTATTTGCGTCGCGACTCAGATATCGGTAAGGTTATTGTTGACCCATTCCGTTCATTGTCGCGTTTGAAACAACTTGTTGCAGGTAAGAAGACTCGTAAAGACCATAGTCAGGTGATGAATGCGGCTATTCGTTTGTATTCGGATGCTGCTAATGCCAAGACTAAGATGGAGAATGGTTTCGATTTGACCGACTACGATAACCGTTGTTTGGATTTTGCCAAGGATTATGCCGACCAATTGTTGGCTATCGACGTAAATTTGGATACTACCGAAATGCTTGATGTAACTTGGACATTGTTCCGTAAATACTTCAAGCTCGAGGAAGTGAACATTAAGAAAGAGTTTACAGATATCTATTGGAAATAAATTACGAGTTAAACAATGGCAATTAAGTTTCAATATAACAAAACCTCGCTTCAGCAAATTGAGAAACAACTCAAGATGCGACAACGAACCTTACCTATTATTAAGAGTAAGGAAACGGCGTTGCGCCTTGAGGTGAAGAAATGCAAGGCTGAAGCTGCGGAGCTTGAAGAGAAACTGAAGAGCCAAATAGGAGGATACGAATCTATGTATGCACTTTGGGGTGAATTTGATTCGTCATTGGTTGCCCTAAAAGATGTGGAACTTGATGTAAAGAAAATAGCAGGTGTTCGCGTGCCTATTTTGAAAAACATTGAGTTGGAGGTTCGTCCATTTGGTTTGTTCAGTGCGCCGAAATGGTATTTCGACGGAATAAAGCTCTTGCGAGGACTTGCCATGACCGCCGTTGAACATGAATTTGTATTAGCTAAATTGGGATTGTTGGAACATGCACGTAAAAAGACTACGCAAAAGGTAAATCTTTTCGAGAAAGTGCAAATTCCTGGATTCCAAGAGGCTGTTCGTAAGATTAAACGATTCATGGAAGACGAAGAAAACTTGTCTAAGTCTTCGCAAAAAATCTTGAAGGCACTTCAAGAGAAACGCGAAATAAATAAAAATTTGGAGGCATAGAACATGGGAAAAGCTAAAATGAAAAAACTGACATTCTTTGTCTATCACAAAGAGTATCATGAATTCTTGCAACAGATGCAAGAATTGGGCGTGGTTCATGTTCAAACCTCAGCCGAAGGCATGGTGCCATCAGGTTCGGAGTTGGCTTCTAAAATGGAAGCAAACAAGCACTTACGCGATATTATTGCACAGCTTGAGAATTTGTCGAAAGCACCTCAAGCAGCCGTTGCCGATAGTGATGCCGAAACTATAATGGCGCGGGTTGATGAGCTGAATGCAGCTGTTAAACCCCTTCAACAACAATGCCAAAAGGCGATTGCCGATGTGGATGCATTGAAGCCATGGGGCGAATTCGACCGCCAATCGGTAGAAGCATTGTCTCGTGTAGGTTACACATACCATTATTATAAATGCGCCAAGAAAGTGTTCGATGCGAACGCGATGGGCGATTATTCATACATGGTAGCTACAGACGATGGTAAGAACCTCTATTATGTAGTAGTAGCACCGGTAGGAGAGGAAGTATCTGCATGTGGACAACCCGTTGAACTTCCTGCTTGTTCGTTGGCCGATGCTATGGCTCGTGTAGATGAGTTACAAGCTAAACGCCAACAAGTAGATGATGAATTGGTACAATTGGCCAATACAGCATTGCCTGCTTTGAAGCAACTTGAAAAGCAATGGAGCACATCTATCGCTTTCGATAAAGTAGCTTTGGTAGATACAGAACGTGTGGCCGATGATAAGTTGATGGTATTGCAAGGATGGGTTCCCGAAGAATCGGAAGCTGAAGTAGAAGCTTGGCTTTCTAAGCAAGGTAGCTACTACGAAATCCGTAAACCAAACAAGGATGATGTAGTGCCTGTGCTTTTCCGCAACAATGCATTTACCAAGATGTACGAGGTGTTGACCAAGATGTATGGTATGCCAAACTTTACGGATTTCGATCCTACACCGATTGTGGCACCCTTCTTCTCGTTGTTCTTTGCCTTCTGTATGGGTGATGCAGGATACGGTCTTGTACTCATCTTGTTAGGCTTCTTGCTCAAAAAGAAATTGGGTAAGAGCATGGCTGGTATGATGAATTTGGTTATGACCTTGGGTGTCTTCACAACGGTGCTTGGTGCAATCTTTGGTACATTCTTTGGTATAAACCTATTGAATACAGAGCTGCCTCAAGGTTTGAAGAGCTTAATCTTCGCTGGCGAAGTAGAAATTATGGGTGCTACCTATAATAAATTGATGGTACTTTCGTTGGCCATTGGTGTGGTACATATCTCCATTGCCATGACAGTAAAAGCTATCAATAGCACTTTGTTCAATGGCTTTAAGGAGTCTATCAGTGCTTGGGGATGGTGGTTAGTTGTTGTGGGTGGTGTCATTGTGGGCACACTCTCGCTGTTAAGTGTTATACCATCGGGCATTTCACAATGGGTATATATCGTTGTGGCCGCTGTAGGTGCGGTAGGCATCTATTTGCTTAACAACTTGAATCGCAATGTGTTCTTAAATATCGGAGCTGGTATTTGGGATACTTATAACATGGCTTCTGGTTTGATGGGTGATATCCTTTCGTACATTCGCCTCTTTGCGCTTGGCTTGGCTGGTGGTATGTTGGGACAAACCTTTAACGATTTGGCCATGATGGTTGTCGAAGGTCAGGAGGGTATTGGTGCCGTATTTGGTTGGATTGGCTTTGGCTTGATAATCATTTTCGGTCATACACTGAACATCGC
Organism: Bacteroides sp.; assembly: GCA_017556595.1. Taxonomy (GTDB): domain Bacteria; phylum Bacteroidota; class Bacteroidia; order Bacteroidales; family Bacteroidaceae; genus Bacteroides. Next base: position 1,874 of record JAFYML010000249.1, on the reverse strand, counting down.
TATGTCGTGCCTCAGTGCTTTTGTTCACCCTCTTCGTTTGACATTTGTAGAGTATTTCAAGAATGCTGGATATGAAGGTAAAGGTGTAGAATATAAACCTTTTGAAGTAAAAAAATAAAATAGTAATAATAATAAAAAATAAAAACAAACAATTATGAACGAATTATTAGGTTATTTGGGTATGGGCCTTATGTTGGGCCTCGCCGGTATTGGTAGCTGTTATGGTACAACTATCGCAGGTAATGCAGCTGAAGGTGCATTGAAGAAAGATCCATCAAAGTCATCAGGTTACATGATTCTTTCTGCACTTCCTGCTACACAAGGTTTGTATGGTTTCTTGGCATTCTTGCTTCACTTTGGTAAGGTTACTCCAGAAACAGGTTTGTTGTGGTTTGGTGTAGGTTTAGCTGTTGGTATCGTATGCTTGTTCTCTGGTATCCGTCAAGGTCAAGTTTGTGCTGCTGGTATCCAAGGTTTGGCACAAGGCCATGATGTACAAACAAATACCATGATTTATGCTGCCTTCCCCGAATTCTATGCAATTTTGGCGTTGGTTGCTACCTTCTTGGTATAATAGTTAGTGTAAATTATACAGAAAGAGGATGTTCCGTTAAGGTGCATCCTCTTTTTTTGTAAAGTGAAAATAGCATTTTGTTACTTTCAATTGTTTGTTGGCCCTGTTTTTCATACTTTTTCTGTTTTATTGATTGTTTCGCAAATAATATTATGTATCTTTGCACCCGATTTGAGATAAGAGATTGTTACGTAATATGGTAAATGAATTGATGACCCCCGACTATATATTTGAATCGAGTTGGGAAGTATGCAATAAAGTAGGGGGTATTTATACTGTGTTATCTACACGAGCTAACACTTTACAAGAGAGATTTCGAGATAAACTATTCTTCATAGGACCTGACTTTTGGCAAGGGAAAGAGAATCCTTTGTTTACCGAGTCGGAAAATTATTGTGCGGCATGGAAGCAACATGCAGCCGAAAAAGATGGCCTCTCTGTCCGTATCGGACGATGGAACATTCCAGGCGAACCTTTGGTTATTTTAGTGGATTTTACTCCTTTCTTTGCACAAAAGAATGAGATATATGCTGATATATGGAATAAATATCAAGTAGATTCGTTGCATGCCTATGGCGATTACGACGAAGCATCTATGTTCTCGTATGCAGCAGGAAAGGTGGTAGAAAGTTTCTATCGCTACAACTTGACACAAGCCGACAAGGTGGTGTATCAAGCACACGAATGGATGACAGGTTTGGGCGCTCTCTATTTGCAACATGCTGTTCCCGAGATTGCAACTATTTTCACTACCCACGCCACAACTATTGGTCGTTCGATAGCCGGTAACAACAAACCGCTTTACGATTACTTGTTTGCCTATAATGGCGACCAAATGGCGGCTGAGTTGAATGTGCAATCGAAGCACTCTATTGAAAAGCAAACAGCCCACAATGTGGATTGCTTTACTACAGTGAGCGAAATCACCAACACCGAATGTCGCGAATTGCTCGACAAGGCTGCCGATGTAGTGTTGATGAATGGTTTTGAAGACGATTTTGTACCCAAGGGTGCAACCTTTACCAGCAAGCGCAAACGCGCTCGTGCGTTGAAGTTGCGTTTGGCCAATTGCATGCTTGGTGTAGATTTGAAAGATGAAGAAACTCTGATTATCGGTACTAGTGGCCGTTATGAGTTTAAGAATAAAGGTATCAATGTATTCTTGGAAGCATTGAACCGCTTGAATCGCGACAAGAACCTAAAGAAAAATGTTTTAGCGCTTATCAATGTACCTAGTTGGGTAGGCGATGCACGTGAAGACTTGCAAGAGCGATTGGCTAGCAAGGAGAAATTCACCACA
>JAFYML010000248.1 GCA_017556595.1 Bacteroides sp. | reverse complement strand
ATGCCGGATTTAGTTGTGTGAAGTTTCGCAATGTGCGAAGCGATGGACAACCCAATCGTGTTATCACGTTTGTAAATACTGACCTCTTCCTACTTCGCATGGCCGAAGCCTACCTCACCTATGCCGAAGCCTCTACACGTTTGAATGGGCCTAATGCCGATGCTGCTACGATGATAAATGCCGTACGCACTCGGGCCAACTGCCGAACAAACTCGGTGTATTCACTCAACGAAATCCGTGACGAATGGAGTCGCGAATTTTGGTTTGAAGGCAGAAGGCGCATGGACTTAATTCGTTTTGGTTGCTATGGCGGACAAAGCGAATATCGTTGGGAATGGATGGGCGGCACCTTCGAAGGTACAGCTTTCGGAGCATACATGAACATTTTTGCTCTACCTGCCAACGAACTAGAGAACAATCCTAATCTAAAACAAAACGAAGGATACTAAGAGATAATTCAAAATTAAATTTTATCTTTGCACAACCATGGATAAGTCGCAGATAACCATCAAAGACATAGCTCGCGAGCTGAACATTAGTGTCAGCACCGTGAGCCGTGCGCTGAAGAATAGCAAAGAGATTAGCGAGGAGACACGTCGCCGCGTCAATGAATATGCTACACGCCACCACTACCAACCTAACGCATTGGCCGTGAACTTGCGTGCAAGCCGTTCGAACACAATCGGGGTGATTGTACCGCAAATCGTACACTACTTCTTCTCGTCCGTACTCAGTGGCATTGAACAAGCTGCACGAAAAGCGGGCTATAACATCATGGTGGCGCAATCGGGCGAGCATTATGAGCAAGAGGTAGAGATAACTCAAGCCTTCTTCAAGACACGTGTATGTGGCGTAATCACTTCATTAGCCAAAGAAACAAGTAATTACGACCACTACCAGAAGTTACTCGACCATAACGTACCTATTGTTTTTTATGACCGCATTTGTCCCGCGCTAAAAACCGAGCGTGTAGTAGTGGACGACTATCATGGAGCATACACCGCCGTGGAGTATCTCATAAAAACTGGATGCCGACATATCTATTTCTATAGTGCCGACCCCCATTTGGAGATTAGCAAGAACCGACGCAATGGCTACATTGATGCCATGAAGCGCTACAATGTGCCCGTAACGCCCGACATGATTGTTTGGTGCGACACACACGAAAAGGCCATGCAAATCACTCCCAAATTGCTACAATCGGTCACACCACCCGACGGATTTTTTGCCATCAATAACGACACGGCCGCCGGCATACTAAACGCTTGCAAAGCTATCGGAAAGCGAGTGCCCGACGAAGTGGCCATCTGTGGTTTCTCCGACGATGACATTGCTCGAAGCACCGACCCCCAACTAACCACTGTTGAGCAGCGTGGCGAGGAGGTCGGCAAAAGTGCCTTCGACATTCTTCACGAAAAGATAGCAGGAAAAAGCAACGGGAAAAACCGAATAGTGAAAACAAATCTCGTAGTGAGAGGAACAACAAAGTAATTTTGAATTCTGAATTATGACTACACCTTGATTGTTAATAAATAAAAGATGTTTTGAACGACCGAAGGGAGTTAATTTTGAATTCGCAAATCACTAGTCACTAGTAGCTAGTAGCTAGTCACTAATCACTAACCACTTATCACTAAATACATGAAACCTAACCTTACCACCCGACAGCTGTGGAATATCAGTTTCGGGTTCTTCGGTGTACAAATAGCCTACGCCTTGCAAAGCGCCAACATCAGTCGCATTTTTGCCACGCTTGGTGCCGATCCTCACAACCTTAGTTATTATTGGTTGCTACCGCCCTTGGCCGGTATCATCGTGCAACCCCTTGTAGGAGCCGCCAGCGACAGAACATGGTGTCGCCTTGGCCGACGCATCCCCTACTTGCTTGTGGGTGCTATCCTATCCGTCGTTGTTATGGCTTTACTACCCAATGCCGGCAACATAGGCATTGCGGCCGCCCATACCATGACCTTTGCCCTCTTCATCTTGATGCTGATGGATACCTCTATCAACATGGCCATGCAACCCTTTAAAATGTTGGTGGGCGACATGGTAAATCAGCGCCAAAAGGCAAAAGCCTACTCCATCCAAAGCCTGTTGAGCAATGCCGGAAGCCTTGTGGGATTCCTTTTTCCCTTCTTCCTTGCCGCCATCGGAATAGCAAGTACAGCACCCCATGGTCAGGTGCCACATAGCGTTATATATAGTTTCTATGCCGGTGCCTTGATATTGATACTCTGTGTTGTCTATACCGTGACGCATGTTCGCGAAATGTCCCCTACAGAGTATGCAATCTATCACGGCATCGAACATCCAAAAGAACATCATCGGAGCAACCTTTTCCACTTGCTTGTACATGCGCCACACACCTTTTGGAGCGTTGGGTTGGTGCAATTCTTCTGTTGGTTTGCTTTTATGATGATGTGGACATACACCACCGGAAGCATAGCAGCCGATGTATTCGAAGCTCCTATCATCCTTAGCTTCGAGGGAAAAATACTCATCGATACCGCTAGCCTTCAATACCAGGAAGCAGGCAATTGGGTAGGTGTACTCTTTGCTGTGCAGGCCATTGGCTCTATGCTATGGTCCGTTTGCCTCCCACTATTTCGTAATCGTAAGCAAAGCTATCGCATCAGCCTTCTATTAGGTGCAGTTGGTTTCTTATCTACCGCATTTATACACCACCCCTATGGGTTGTTTGTACCTTTCGTGCTTATTGGTTGCGCTTGGGCGGCTATGCTTTCCCTGCCCTTTACCATTCTTACCAATTCGCTTCGTGGGCCGCACATGGGCAGCTATTTGGGGCTGTTCAATGCCACTATCTGCCTTCCGCAAATCATTGCCGCTGGGCTTGGCGGTACCCTCCTTACACTGCTCAGCCGCGAAGATTCCCTTCCGGCCGAAGGCAATATGCTGCTATTGGCTGGTGTAATGTTGCTATTGGGTGCTATTTGCGTAAACTTTATTAGTGACTAGCTACTAGTGACTAGTGATTTGCGAATTCAAAATTAACTCCCTTCGGTCGTTCAAAACATCTTTTATTTATTAACAATCAAGGTATAGTCAAAATTCATAATTCATAATTAATAATTCAAAATTACTTCCTATTTTTGCAGAAAAATAAAAAGAACATCACCATGCTCAGCAAACTGAAACTGAATCAGCTATACTTGAAGGATACCCAATTCGTAAATTTGATGACTCGACGCATCTTCAATGTATTGCTGATAGCCAACCCCTACGATGCCTTCATGATGGAAGATGATGGTCGTATCGAAGAGAAAATTTTCAATGAATACTCCTCGCTATCTTTGCGCTATCCGCCACGCTTTACACGTGCTAGTAGTTACGACGAAGCTATGGAGTTACTTAGCAACCTCTCGTTCGACCTCATTATCTGTATGCCTGGTACGGGCGATGGCGAAGGTTTCGACACGGCTCGTAGCATCAAACGTAGCTACCCAGCTACACCGATGGTTATCCTTACTCCCTTTAGCCACGGCATCACCAAACGTATTGCCAACGAAGACCTTACACCCTTCGATTACGTATTCTGTTGGTTGGGAAATACAGACTTGCTTCTTTCTATCATCAAGTTGATCGAGGACAAAATGAACTTGGAGCACGACGTAAAGGAAGTGGGTGTACAGCTCATCTTATTGGTAGAAGATAGCATCCGATTCTATTCGTCCACGCTTCCCAATCTGTATAAGTTCGTATTGAAGCAGAGTCAGGAATTCAGTACCGAAGCATTGAATGGACACCAACGCACTTTGCGTATGCGTGGCCGTCCAAAGATAGTATTGGCACGTACCTACGAAGAAGCCATTAGCATTTACGACAAATATAAAAACAATACCCTTGGGGTGATAACAGATGTACGTTTCCCTATCACCGAACGTGGCGAAAAAGATGGCCTTGCAGGTATTAAACTTATCTCGGCCATTCGCAAGGAAGACCCCTTTGTACCTTTGATTGTACAATCTAGCGAAACCAAAAACGAAGTATATGCCCATAAGTATGGCGCCGCTTTCATCGACAAGAATTCTAAGAAGATGGACGTCGATTTGCGTCGTACCGTCTCCGATAGTTTTGGTTTTGGCGATTTCATCTTCCGCAATCCAGGTACAATGGAAGAGATTGCTCGCGTCAAGGATTTGAAGGAATTGCAAAACATCCTCTTTGCCGTACCGGCCGAGTCGTTCCTCTATCACATCAGCCGCAACCACGTCAGCCGTTGGTTGTATTCGCGTGCCATGTTCCCCATTGCCGAGTTCTTGAAACCCATCACTTGGAATAGTCTTCAAGACGTGGATGCTCACCGTCACATCATCATGGAGGCTATTGTGAAGTATCGTAAGATGAAGAATCAAGGTGTGGTAGCCATCTTCAAACGCGATCGTTTCGACCGCTACTCCAACTTTGCCCGCATTGGCGAGGGGTCGTTGGGCGGTAAAGGACGCGGTTTGGCTTTCATAGACAACATGGTGAAGCAACATCCTCAGTTCGAAGAGTTCGACAACGCTCGCGTTGCTATACCTAAAACGCTTGTGTTGTGTACCGACATTTTCGACGAGTTTATGGATCATAACAACCTCTACCAAATAGCCCTATCGGATAGTGACGACGAGGTTATCTTGCGACACTTCCTCAAGGCACAACTACCCGATTCGCTTATTGAAGACTTCTTCACATTCTTCGACGTAGTGAAATCGCCTATTGCTATCCGCTCGTCATCGCTATTGGAAGACTCACACTATCAACCCTTTGCTGGAATATATAGCACCTATATGATTCCCTATTTGGACGATAAATACGAAATGCTTCGCATGCTTTCCGATGCTATCAAAGGTGTATATGCGTCTGTCTATTTCCGCGATTCGAAAGCCTACATGCAAGCTACAAGCAACGTTATCGACCAAGAAAAGATGGCCGTCATCATCCAAGAAGTGGTGGGAAATCAATATGGCGAACGCTACTATCCTAATATGTCGGGTGTAGCACGTTCGTTGAACTATTATCCACTTGGCGAAGAGAAAGCTGAAGAGGGTATTGTAAACTTGGCTTTAGGTTTGGGTAAGTATATTGTAGATGGCGGATTAACTCTTCGTTTCTCGCCTCACCACCCCAACCAAGTGCTTCAAACAAGCGAAATGGAGATGGCTTTGCGTGAAACACAAACACGTTTCTATGCGCTCGACTTGAAGAATAGTGGCGATAACTTCTCCATCGACGATGGATTTAACCTATTGAAACTACATGTGAAAGAGGCAGATAAAGATGGTTCGCTCAACTACATTGCCTCTACCTACGACCCCTACGACCAAGT
>JAFYML010000019.1 GCA_017556595.1 Bacteroides sp. | reverse complement strand
CATCCATGAAACCGCTACGGTCTGCCTTGAAAGGAGGTGTAGCAATACGTACTGTAAGCATAAACACATTACCTTCGGCAGGATAGTTGGCCATAGAGTATGCACGGATAGTAGGCTCGGTGTTGACACACTTCAATGGGAACAAACCAAAGCTATTCCATGCAGGCAAGTATTCATCGCCAATCAAGCTCTTATCAAAATCCTTGTCGTAATCAATGTTGAATGCAGGAATCTTGATTTGGGCATACGAACCAGGGATAAAGTCCATTTGTGCACCTTCGGGAAGTTGCACCTTGAACTCCTTGATGAAGGTAGCCACGTTGCTGTTAGAGATAACAGTACATTCGTATTCCTTCACACCCATTACCGATTCGTCTACTTGGATAGCCAAATCGTTCTTTACCTTGCATTGACAAGCCAAACGCCAATTGTCTTTGATTTGCTTACGAGTGAAATGACCCTTGTCTGAATCAAGGATTTCACCACCGCCTTCAACAACTTGTGCTTTACATTGACCGCAAGAACCCTTACCACCACATGCAGAAGAGAGATAGATGCCAGCAGCAGAAAGTGTACCAAGCAAACTTCCACCTTGTTCTACCGAGATGGTATCTTTTCCATTGATTGTGATATTAACGTTACCCGAAGGTACCAAGAATTTCTTAGCCACCAATAGGATAACTACTAGCAAGAGAATTACCACGAGGAATACTCCAATGCTCGCTAAAATCAAATTCATATCCATTGTATATTCCTTTCTTTATTAAATGTTCAAACCTGAGAAACACATAAATGCCATAGCCATCAAGCCTACAGTGATGAATGTAATACCCAATCCTTTCAAAGGAGCAGGAACATCAGAGTAAGCCATCTTTTCACGGATAGCAGCCAAGCCTACAATAGCAAGCAACCAACCGATACCAGAACCAAGGGCATAAGAAACTGCATCCAAAATACCGCCGATGAATTTAGGATCGCTTTCGCCCAAAGTGATGCGTTGTTGCATAAAGAGCGAAGCACCCATGATGGCACAGTTCACAGCAATCAACGGCAAGAAGATACCGAGTGATGCGTAAAGAGATGGGCTGAAACGCTCTACAATCATCTCTACCAATTGAACGATACCAGCAATTACGGCAATAAACAAGATGAAGCTTAAGAAGCTAAGGTCAACGCCTTCGATAATTGCATTGGGTCCCAATACTTTTGTTTGCAACAAATAGTTTACGGGAAGCGTTACAACCAATACAAATGTTACGGCAACACCCAAGCCTAACGCTGTTTTCACATTCTTTGATACGGCAAGGTAAGAGCACATACCAAGGAAGAATGCGAATATCATATTGTCCACAAATATTGAGCGGACGAATAAACTAAAGAAATGTTCCATATTATTCTAATTTACTTTTCTTGCAATTCTTTGTTACGTGCACGTTGATACCAAATGATACAAGCAACGATAATCAATGCCATAGGAGGCATCAACATCAAACCATTGTTTGCATATCCTAAGTCTTTCAACCATTCGTGGTTAAGGATATT
>JAFYML010000247.1 GCA_017556595.1 Bacteroides sp. | reverse complement strand
TCGGCACCAAGAGTAGTACCTTTTGCTTTCACCCATTCGCCATCGATGTATGTTTGGATAGGGTCGGTAGCAAAGTTATGCACGGTGTCGTTGTTCTTTTGCGGCACCATATCCATGTGTGCTTGCAAAATCACCCCTTTGCATTGCTCCATGCCCGGAGTAGCCGGTTTGCGAATAATAACATTGCCTGCATCATCGACAAACGACTCTAAATTAAGACTTTTACCAAAGTCAACTAAAAATGCGGTAATCTGTTCCATCTGTCCTGATGGACGAGGAATTTGTGTCAACGAATAAAAATGTTTCCACACATTTTGTGGAGCTAAATCCTTAATAGTACTCATAGTTTTTGATTTATGATATTTAAATTGTTGGCAAGATAGGCACTTTCTTGGAAAGGAGCAAACCTATACCCATATATTAGTCTAATTTAACACCTCTATTGCGCCATTGCAAGTGAATCCATCCCCACAATCCCAGCACAATCACCAATAATGTTTGTATGCCATGCACAATAAGCGTAAAGATGGCGGCATCGGTGGCCGATACTCCATAAAGCATCATCATTGTTATAACGGCAAAATGCCAAGGACCGGCACCATTAGGCGTAGGCACAATCACCGCTACCGTACCTGCTACAAACATTACCAACCCTGCTAACCAACTTAAATCCTCGCTAAACGAAAAGCAGAAGAAGGTTAAATAGAAGTGTAGGTAGTAGCACGCCCAGATAGCAAGGGTATAGGCAATAAAAAGCGGTATGTTGCGTACACTCTTTAGCGAGGTAATTCCCTCCCACATGTTCAGTGCAAATCCCTTTACCTTTTCAAAGAACGATAGCATGCGTAGCAAGCGGTAGATAATCCACACAAAGCCGCACACGCAAAACAACGATACGTAAAACCATGGTGTGTGTAGCAAGTGGTCGAACGAAGGAATCTTTGTTCCCGTTTCGCGGAAGAAGGTGTTGAAGATAGGCATCTGTAGCAACAACGTAAGTCCGGCAATGATGCCGATGCAAAGCGTATCTATCAAGCGTTCGGTTACTACGGTGCCAAGCGATTTGCCAAACGACACCTTATCATACTTTGCCAACACTCCGCAACGCGACACCTCGCCTACGCGCGGAAGCACCAAATTCGTAGCATACGACAAGAAAATAGCATCCACACAATTGCTACTTTTTGGGTGTTCGTTCAGCGGCTCAAGTGTCTGTTTCCAGCGCCATCCGCGGAAGATGTGACTAAACACCCCGGCAACTAGCGAAGCCAACATCCACCCCCAATGCATTTGCCTAAAGAGCACATCTTGTACTTGCGAAAAGTCGAAATCGCGATACACCCAATAGAGGATAAAACATCCCAAAGCAAAGGGTAATACTACTTGAAAGCTCTTTTTTAATAGCTTATTCATTGATTTTTGGCAAATTTGTTACGTTTTGTTAATGAAAAGAATTATCTTTGTCAGCTGCAAAAATAGCGAAATTAGTTGATAAATGAGATTAGTAAAGCCTAAAAAGTTTCTTGGACAGCACTTCTTGAAAGATTTGAAAGTGGCTCAAGACATTGCCGACACGGTGGATGCCTGTCCCGATTTGCCTGTTTTGGAGGTAGGACCGGGTATGGGTGTATTGACACAATACCTGTTGCCAAAGCAACGTCCACTGAAGGTGGTCGAACTTGACTATGAGTCGGTTGCCTATTTGCGCGAAGCCTTTCCGCAATTGGAAGACAACATCATCGAGGACGACTTTTTGAAGATGAACCTCACTCGTCTATTCGATGGCAAACCCTTTGTGCTCACCGGCAACTATCCCTACAACATCTCTAGTCAGATATTCTTTAAGATGTTAGAGAATAAAGACCTGATACCATGTTGCACGGGTATGATACAAAAAGAGGTGGCCGAGCGTATGGCGGCAGGTCCTGGAAGCAAAACCTATGGCATACTTAGCGTATTGATGCAAGCTTGGTATAAGGTAGAATACCTCTTTACGGTGCACGAACACGTGTTTAATCCGCCGCCCAAGGTAAAGAGCGCCGTTATTCGCATGACGCGCAACGATACCACCCAATTGGGATGCGACGAAGCGTTGTTCAAGCAAGTGGTAAAGACCACCTTTAACCAACGCCGCAAAACCCTCCGCAACTCCATCAAACCGATATTGGGCAAGGATTGTTCTTTAACGCAAGACCCCTTGTTCGATAAACGTCCCGAGCAGCTATCCATTCAGCAGTTCGTCGACTTGACAAACATGGTGGAAGAGGAGTTGAAAAAATGAGAATTGAATAATTCAACATTAACCTAAAGGTATGGAACTGAATCAAGAATTCTTTGATAGTGTAAAGCAGTGTATCGAGCAGAAAGAAGCCGATAAGCTGAAGGAGATGCTTATCGACCTTCACCCAGCCGATATTGCCGAGTTGTGTAACGACCTCAACTTGGACGATGCACGCTTCATATACCGCTTGCTCGACAACGAGACAGCGGCCGACGTATTGGTAGAAGCCGATGAAGATGCTCGTAAAGAGCTGCTCGAAGCGCTTCCGTCCGAAACTATTGCCAAGCGCTTTGTGGATTACATGGATACCGACGATGCGGTAGATGTGATGCGCGAGCTCGACGAGGACAAACAAGAAGAGATTCTTGCTCACATTGAAGACATTGAGCAAGCCGGTGATATTGTGGATTTGTTGAAGTACGACGAAGACACTGCCGGTGGTTTGATGGGTACCGAGATGGTAACCGTGAACGAGAATTGGAGTATGCCCGAGTGCTTGAAAGAGATGCGCATGCAAGCCGGCGAGTTGGACGAAATCTACTACGTCTATGTTATCGACGACGACGAGCGCTTGCGCGGTGTATTCCCTTTGACCAAGATGATTACCTCGCCTTCGGTATCCAAGGTAAAGCACGTTATGGAGAAAGACCCCATCTCGGTGCATGTAGATACGCCCGTGGAAGAGGTGGCACAAGTCATCGAGAAGTACGACTTGGTGGCGGTGCCCGTAATCGATAGCATTGGTCGCTTGATGGGACAAATCACCGTCGATGACGTGATGGACGAGGTACGCGAGCAATCCGAACGCGACTACCAATTGGCATCAGGTCTTTCGCAAGACGTAGAAACCGACGATAGCGTGATGCGTCAAACCACCGCACGTCTTCCTTGGTTGCTCATTGGTATGGTGGGCGGTATTGCCAGTTCTATGGTGCTAGGTTGCTTCGACGAGATATTTGTGCAGCACCCCGAGATGGCGCTCTTCATCCCCTTGATTGGTGGTACGGCAGGTAATGTGGGTACCCAATCATCGGCAATCGTTGTACAAGGCCTTGCCAATGGCTCGTTTGCTACGGAGAACGTCATGCGTCAGGTAGGAAAAGAGTCGGCAGTAGCTATCATCAACGCTACGCTCATCTCCATTTTGGTATATGCCTACAACTTCTTCCGCTACGGCGCCATCGAGCCGGTCACTCATTTAGTGCCCATCAGTTTGTTTGGTGTAATCATGTTTGCCTCAATATTTGGCATGTTGGTACCCCTAACGTTGGAGAAGTTGAAGATAGATCCAGCCATTGCTACAGGTCCCTTCGTCACCACGATGAACGACCTTATCGGTATGCTTATCTACATGGGCATCACCACATCATTTAGCTGATTTTTAATGAAAAATAGAAAATTGTTAGCAAAAAAAGCAAACGAATCATTTATTTCATTTAACTTTGTGCGAAACTAACCATGAAACGCACGTCGTTTCGAAAAAAACGAATATACGATGACGGACACCCTCGACACTAACCTCCCCGAAAAGAACGTGGAGTTAGAAGAAGCAAAACAAGTGGCAGAAGTAGCCGAGCAAGTAGAAGCGGCTCAACCTGCTGATGCGGAAACAACAGAACCGATAACCGAGCAAAAGCTCTCGAAGGTTCAAGTAGTAGAAAAAATGCAGCTATTGGCGCAATCGGACGACGAAGTATCGCGTGCCGAGCTCGACGCATTGAAGCAAGCCTTCTACAAGAACCATTTGGCCGAAGTAGAAGCCGCCAAGCGCGCCTATATCGAAGCTGGAGGCGATGCCGAAACCTTTGTAGCACCCAAGGATGAACTTGAAGAGGTCTTCAAGCAAGCCATGGCCGTAGTGAAAGGCCGACGCAACGAAGCCAATGCCGAGTTGGAAAAGCAAAAAGAGTTGAATCTGCAAATCAAGATATCCATCATCGAAGAGCTGAAGGAGTTGTTAGAATCGCCCGAAGATGCCAACAAGAACTACACCGAGTTTAAGAAGTTGCAACAACAATGGAACGAAACTCGCTTGGTTCCCCCCAATAAGATTAACGAACTTTGGAAGAGCTACCAAGTGTGCGTGGAGAAGTTCTACGACCTCTTGAAGTTGAACAACGAGTTCCGCGAATACGATTTCAAGAAAAACCTTGAGATAAAGCAACACTTGTGCGAAGCAGCCGAAAAGCTCACCGAAGAGGAAGACGTAGTATCGGCCTTCCACCAATTGCAAAAGCTACATCAAGAATACCGCGAAACCGGTCCTGTAGCCAAGGAGCTACGCGACGAGATATGGTTGCGCTTCAAAGCCGCATCCACCCTCATCAATCGCCGTCATCAACAACACTTCGAGGCATTGAAGGAAGTGGAGCAACAAAACCTCGACCAAAAAACGGTGATTTGCGAAATCATCGAAGCCATCGACTATGCCGAGCTTACTACCTTTGCCGCTTGGGACAACCGCACACAAGAGATTCTCGCCCTGCAAGCTAAGTGGAAAACCATCGGCTTTGCGCCACAGAAGATGAACGTGAAAATCTTCGAACGTTTCCGCCGTGCATGCGACGACTTCTTTGCCAAGAAAACCGAGTTCTTCAAGTCATTGAAAGACGGCATGACCGACAATTTGGAAAAGAAACGCCAGTTGTGCGAACGTGCCGAGGCACTGAAAGATAGCACCGATTGGAAGGCCACTGCCGACGAACTGATTAAGTTGCAAAAAGAGTGGAAAGCCGTAGGCCCGGTAGCTAAGAAACACTCCGACGCCATTTGGAAACGCTTCGTAGCTGCTTGCGACTACTTCTTCGAACAAAAGTCGAAGGCCACCACGTCGCAACGTAGCGTAGAGCACGAAAACCTTGCCAAGAAGAAAGAGGTCATCGCCCAGCTCGAAACCCTCTGCAGCGCCGACGAGAGCGACGAAACCGTACAACAAGTGCGTGCGTTGATGAAAGAGTGGAACAACATCGGTCATGTACCATTCAAGGATAAAGACAAGCTGTATAAGGCCTACCGCGCGCTTGTCGACCAATTGTTCGACCGCTTCAACATGCAAGCATCCAATAAGAAACTCACCAACTTCAAGTCGTCCATCACCACTATCCAAGCCGGTGGTGCACAAGCCCTCTACCGCGAGCGCGAAAAGCTGGTGCGTAGCTGCGACACGCTGAAAGCCGAGCTGCAAACCTACGAAAACAACCTTGGCTTCCTCAACGCCTCGTCCAAGAAAGGTAGCAGCCTCCTTACCGAGCTCAATCGCAAGGTAGAGAAGCTAAAAGGCGACATCGAATTGGTGAAGCAAAAAATCAGCGTCATCGACGAGCAAATCCAAAACGAAGCATAACCTCGCGCTGATAACACTATAATGAAAGAGAGCCGGCGTGTCGGCTCTCTTTTCTTTTTTGTTATACAATTCTTGTTCATAGTACTACTTTTATTAATATAAAGAGATTTAGTAAGTTAATATGAGAATTTTATGAAGAAAATAATTCTATTCATATTACTAATAACTTTTGGAGTACTTTCAAGGGCCTCAGAGGTAATAATTGTACTAACAAGAAAAGACGTTAGTCAATATGCCGTTAATAGTTATATAATAAAAAATGATAGTACGTTTTTGTTGAGTAAAAGTTATCATATTAGTGATACTGATGCCTTTTTATGGAATAATACACCTGTGTCTGAATCATGGAATAACAAAGAAAAATCTTATATAGTTTCATTCTATACTGATTGCGGTATTCGTAAATTGGAGTTATTAGAATATGATTGGGGATATTGTAAAGCATTTACAAATAATAAAAATACTTTGTCTCTGATGATAACTAATACAGAAATGGAAAATGATAATGATTTAATGGAGATAGTTTTATTTAATAAAATAAAAAACAAGAGTAATAAATTATCCATTAGGAACAACCAGATAATGTATGTTGATAAAAAAGATAATATTTCTCTGGCATATTTTGACGAGTTCCCTCGTGGTGCAGGTGTTGTGGATAAAACTATTATGATAAAAATCATCGATTGTAAAAATAATGATGTTTTAATTGCTGATCAAATTCATACCCAAAATTCCGATTTTAGCTATGAACATGGTGAGGAATGTTTTGTATTTGCAAATATTCAATGGCTAAATACAAATGAAATAGCCTATATGACAATGCAAAAGAAGGAGGAAGAAATATCTATATTGAATTTGTATAAGTATAGTTTAAAGACAAAAGAAAGGAGTCTTTACAAAACAATATATTTCCCTCACTCAATTGAAAATATCTCTTTCCAGATTGTAGATGATAAATTGTACATATCAAACTTTAATAGAATATATCTTTTAAATAATGATGAACTACAAGAAATAATATTTAGTGATAACATTATAGATTTTTACATCGATAAAAACTGATATGTATTTGCTTGCATTATTCTTTCTAATACAACTTATTTAATAAATAGGAACAAGAAAAGCCGACATCCGTACGTGTCGGCTTTCTTTGTATTGTCACTTTTGTTTCCTATGGGTAGCTCCCTTAGTTTTGTTGCTTTGCGTTAAGCTCAAAATGAAAGGGCTTATCGAAATGGCGGCGCGAATAGTAGGTGACTGAAGGATGTTTCAAATCCATGACCATAGTCCAAAGCGTACCGCCAATGATGGCATCCTTTCCCCAAGGAAGTTGTGTAACCGATTGGATAGCTTCCGTCAGTTGCTCCTTGTTCATTTCGCCACCGGCTTGGTTGTATTGCTCCATCAGTTTCTCATGGCGATGGTCGCTATCGTGCAATCCTGCTTTGAACTTCGCTTCGCAAAGGTAGTGATTCGTTACGAAAGGCGTCTCTGTCACCACCATTTCATTGTCCACGTATTCTACCACCACGCTTTTGCCCGATGCATCGGCTATGGCAATATGATAAGCATCGCCTGGGTCGGAGTTCATGTCAATGCTATTCAGCAACGCTAACGCTTCCTCTATATTGGCTGCCTTTCTCAGTATGTATTGTGTGGCTATGGTAGTGGTTAGGTCGGGTTTGTCGGTGCATTGGCGCGTTACCACTTTGTCGCCAGCGCTAAGTACCGCAACAGCCAACCCCTTTTCGTTCAATCCATCCAACGCCATGAATATGCCGGATAGTGCCATGTATTGATTGATAAATCCTTCGGGCTTGTAGTCCTCACCGAATCCCCAGAAATCCGTGGAAAAGGTGGTAATGGTTTCGTATCCTTCGTTGGGGATAGTGTGTACAATCAGTCCGTTGCCGTACGAATAGTCAAAGTTGCGTCCCATCATCACACCACCTTCGGGAGTGCCGACAGTCAGTGTAGAGCAACCGGCAGGTTTTATTGGTGGTTCTATGGGGGTAGTCTCAAAGAATCCTTTCGATAGGAATGTCATGATGTACTCACCAGCCATTTCGATGCTGGTACAGCCTCCACGTGCCATTAGTTCATCAAATCCGTCATCGCCTTTATACTCCATGTAGTACAATCCATCGTCAATTTTCTCAACGGATATAGCTCCTTTGATAAGTGAGCCAAAAGTCATCCACAAATAGATTGATACCGCTACAATCAGCCCCAATACGCAAAATAACGCTACTTTGATAATTTTTTTCATTGTTAATGTGCTTTTAGTTTTTCCTATTAGACGATATAAAAGTGCAAAAAGTTTCAAAGTAGGGGATAAAAATGCAAAAAAACAAAAAGCAAAATGTTAGTAATGTTTTGGTTTCTTATGCAATATGTTTGCATTTCCCTAAAACGGCTAACGCGCGATTTTTCAAAAATCGTCTAAAATAAAGTAGACAAAAACCTTGCTTCTGAAATCACGCGTGATTATTACCGGAATCACGCGGAGTTATCGCCGCAACCTCGGCGATTATTGCCGTAAGCGCCGCGATTCCAGCAGCAACTGCCGCATCTACGGAGGAAATCACGCGTGATTTCGGAAGCAACATTTCGGACTTTCGGCGAAAAGTGCGAAATGTAGCGGAAAAAGTAAGAATATCCAACAGATTTTTGCGTAGAATTTTTGTAAGGATTTCGCTATTGTGCAGAGAATTAATAATTTAGATTCTTCTCGTTTCGTTTTTCTTCATCACTCTTTACCCCGCATCGAAATAAGCGATTCTCGCGCGGTTTGAAAATCAAAATGTCAAATTTGACATTTTGTCAAATTGCGTAATTGTCAAAAAGTAATGTTTAAATGTTGGGATGCAAATAGAAAACGGCCGTTAGCAAATAACTAACGACCGTTTTTTTTTGTTGGAGTACTAGGATTCGAACCTAGAATGACAGGACCAGAATCTGTAGTGTTACCATTACACCATACTCCAATTTTTTTGTGCGGCAAAGATACGAAGTTTTTATGAATGGGATGCGGAATGGCTAAAAAAAATCAAAAAATGAAAGACTTTTTCGGTTTTGTGTGTTTAGATAGAATAAATCGGTGTATATTTGCAAATTGTATTATATAATAATGTAGAATGAACGAAACAAAAGTATTAGTAGAACAGATAGTAGAAGGTATTCAAAATAGAAAGGGCGCGCGAATTGTTATTGCCGACTTGACCGAGATTGGCGACACGATTTGCAAGTATTTTGTGATTTGTCAAGGTAATTCGCCTACGCAGATTGCCGCCATTGTGGACGAGGTGCGCGAGGTGACACGCGAACAACTGGGCGTGAAGCCGATTGCCGTGGATGGCTTGCGAAACGCCGAATGGGTGGCGATGGATTATGCCGACGTGTTGGTGCATGTGTTCTTGCCCGAGGTGAGAGAGTTTTACGATTTGGAACACTTGTGGGCGGATGCAAAATTGGAAGAAATC
>JAFYML010000246.1 GCA_017556595.1 Bacteroides sp. | reverse complement strand
CGATGGCGGCTATAACACCGAGGAAGGTGAGCGGCCAGCCTTGTATGAAGCCTTCGCCAAGCTGTACAGAGAGGTCGTACAAAGGACAATCGTCGGCCAAAATTATCCAGGCAATGATGCCGCCATATACGCCAAGGGGGAGGAGTATCCACCAGATGCGTTCGCTCCAAAGGGTGCGGCATAGTTGGTACCAATAGTTATTGAACAATGCCAAGAGCCAGATGCCAAGGCAGTAGGTAATGACACCCCAAATGCCATAAAACCGTGTGACGGTGAGGATGGCAAACGGTACGAACATAAAGAGCCAGATGAGGTTGATGCC
This sequence comes from Bacteroides sp., assembly GCA_017556595.1. Taxonomy (GTDB): domain Bacteria; phylum Bacteroidota; class Bacteroidia; order Bacteroidales; family Bacteroidaceae; genus Bacteroides. The sequence goes on along the minus strand of JAFYML010000246.1, from coordinate 1,900 downwards.
GCTCATGCCAGAGCGGATGAGTAGCATGTCGATGAGGCGGTTGCGCTTGATGGGTAATAGCAGGTAGGGCTTAACCTCTTGGGTGGGTGTCTTCTGACCCATGCAACGAATGAGAAAGTCGAGCATGAAGACGAAGATGAAACCGGCATTCATAACATGGTAGGGCTCGATGGAACCTCCATCGAAGGCGAAACCAAAGAGGGTGCCGAAGAAGATAAGATAGCCTGCCCAAAAGAATGCCATGAGCATGATGAAATACTCGGCAAACTTTCCTTTGTCGTACATGGGGTTGCGCTTGTCGGCCAACTTGCCGTGACGACGAAGTTCGAGAAATAGGTTCATTGTGTGTTAGTTGTATTTAACTCTCGGAGGCTCTGAAACTCAGAGACCTCCGAGAGATAACTTCTAATTCTTAATTCTTAATTTTTAATTCTTAATTTTCCTCCGGTACCGTCATGATGATAGTAGCCTTGTTGCCTTGTTTGAAGAGGCTGTTGGCAAACTTTTGTACATCTTTCACGGTAATGCCAGAAACGATAGCTTCGTAATCCTTAGTGCGATCGATGCCATTGCTGTAGTATTCAACAAGGCTGTTCAACCAATAGCTGTTTTCCTTTTGGTTGTCCTTGAAGGTCTTCAGCATGTATTCCTTGATTTTGGCAAGGTTCTCTTCCGATGGACCTTCGGCTGCCATTTGGGCTACGAGCTTGTCGATGATGCCATTCAAATGGTCTTTCTTGGCAGGGTCGGTTTGGTAAACAATTTGCATGATGAACTCTTCGCGTGGAAGCTTTTCGATTTGTGCACCACATGATACTCCGTATGTACCACCCTCTTTTTCGCGAATCTCTTCGGTGAATACCATGTCGAAGGCTTGACTGAGTATGCTGATGAGGATGTTGTTCTTCAAATCGTACTTGCAATCGCCGGTGTACATCATAGCAATGGTAGCCATTGGGGTTTCTTGTGCCTTGGCATACTCGTTCAGGATGTTGCCCTTGCGATATTCGACACCATTATCTACCCATGTTTCCTTGCGGTTGATGGTTGGGAGCGAGCCGAGGTATTGAGCGATGAGTGGCTTCATGGCTTCGATGTCGAGGTTGCCCACGAAGAAGAAGGTGAAGTCGCTTGCATCGGCAAAACGGTCTTTGTAGAAGGTCATCATCTTGTTGTAGTCCAATTGATCTACCATTTCGGGTTTCATCAACACCAAACGTGGATGGTTGCCTACGAGGGTGACGTTCACCGAGTCGTTGAACGATGATAATGGGTTGGCTTGCGCGCTTTCGAGGGCTGCCTTGGTGCGGTTCTTGTAAGAGGTAAAGGCTTCTTCGTCCATGCGTGGAGATGTAAACTTGAGGTAAACCAATTGGAGCATGGTTTCGAAATCTTTCGGAGTAGAACTTGCACTGATTGTTTCGCTCAAAGTGCTGATGCTGCTACTTGCGCTTACCTTCTTGCCGGCAAGAATCTTAGGAAGGTCGGTGTTGCTGAAGTTGCCTACACCACCGGCTGCGATAACGCTATTCAAGATGCCGGCTTGGAAGTTGAGTGCATCTTCGTCGGCAAAGAGGCTATTACCACCCCAACTATGTCCGTACAAACGAATTTCGTCGGCCTTGAAGTCGGTGGGTTTTAGATATACTTTCACTCCGTTCGAGAGGGTGAGGAGAGTAGTGCCATAGATGCTTGGCTCTTCTTTTACCACCTTACCGCCTTGAGGAAGTTCTTTCAATAATGGCTCGTTAGAAACTTTGTCAACGTATGGGGTAACTTCCATTTCCTTCATGCCCTTCAACATGGCTTCTACCTCTTCCTTGGTTGGCAATACAACGCCTTCCTTGTCGGGAGCAGCAATCATCACTACTTGGTTGTTGTCGGGAATCAAACCGCCTTG
>JAFYML010000245.1 GCA_017556595.1 Bacteroides sp. | reverse complement strand
TTAGCCGAGTCGCCTGTACCGCTATAACCATTACCACGACCGATAGACATGTAAACAGCAGTACTCAAGCTGCTCTTTCCATCTATTTGCCACAAGTGGTTCAACGATATTTGGGGCTTGTGATAAGCATTGCGCGACGAGTTATATACTTGTCCCTTGCGATAACCGTGTGTAGCATTATAACGATATGCGCTCTTTTCGCCCATATAGTCTTGCACACGTTGCCATTCCTTGATAGTCAAACCATTTTGGTTGTTACGTTGATTGTGCCATTGTGGTGCACCAAAAGCTGTCAACGAAAGTTGATGATTATCGTTGAAACGCTTAGCGATGCTTGCAAACCAGTTGTAACCTTCGAATTGAGTACCTTGCACGTAGCCATCGCCCCATGTCTTACCACCCAACAAAGTGAATGCCCAACCATTTTCGCTCAAACCACTCGAAACAGAGAACAACAATTTGTTGTATCCATCGTTACCCATACCGTATGAAACAAATCCACCGCGCTTAGCCTCTGTACCTTTGGTGATAACGTTAATCGAACCACCTACAGCAGGCGATGCCACTTTAGCAGCACCCAAACCGCGTTGAACTTGCATATGGCGAGTTACATCTGAAAGCCCCGACCAGTTCGACCAATATACCTTCTGATTTTCCATACCATTCATAGGCACACCATTAATCATTACGGCAATGTTATCGTTTTTAAAACCGCGCAAATTAATTTTCGAGTCACCATATCCACCACCATCTTTAGTTGCATATACGCCAGGGGTAGATTTCAAGATTTCAGGGAATTCTTGTGAGCCAAGTTTTTCCTCGATAAACAATGGACCTACTGTTGAGAGCGCTACAGGAGTTTTACGAGCCACAGCTACCGACGATGTAATAACAACGTCTTTCAGCATCACGGCATCCGATTCCATCTTTACTTGGCCCAGTTCTACCACCTTTCCTTGAGCTGTGATTTTCTTCTTCAAATCTTTGTAGCCTACATACTTAAACACAAGTGTTACGCCATTAGCTACTTCTTGAGTGAAATAGCCATCAAAATCGGTTACACAACCGGTCGAAGTACCTTCTACCACTACGGTTGCGGCCACCAACGGTTCGTTGGTCTCAGCATCTACCAACTGACCTTTCACTGTTGTTTGAGCCATTGCATCGATTGCGAAAACCGAAAGCACGGCCACCAACAGCAATTGAAATAGATTTCTTCTCATAAATCTGTTAGTTAATTGTTAGTGTTAATTAAACGTTAATAAATATTTCGTGATGCAAATATAGAAATAAAAATAGATATAATGATTACATAAATACTACATTTTTATAAAATAAAATAGCCACGAAAAACTGCTTAAAAAAACAAAAAGTCTTGCATAAAAACGCAAGACTTTCCATTTGATATCAATCATATTTTTAAGAGACAAAAACGTCAACTTAATCAATCATTCATTAACTTTCTGTATCGAACACGAGTAGGCTCTTCTTTGCCCAATCTCTTCAATTTATTCTCTTCGTATTCCGAATATGAGCCTTCGAAGAAGAATACATTCGAATCGCCTTCGAATGCAAGGATGTGCGTACAGATACGGTCGAGGAACCAACGGTCGTGGCTGATGACAACGGCACAACCGGCAAAGTTTTCAAGACCTTCTTCAAGGGCGCGAAGTGTGTTCACGTCGATGTCGTTGGTAGGTTCGTCGAGCAATAGTACGTTTCCTTCTTCCTTCAAGCACATAGCCAAGTGCAAGCGATTGCGTTCACCACCCGAAAGGACGCCGCAAAGTTTTTCTTGATCGGCACCCGAGAAGTTGAATCGACTAAGGTATGCGCGAGCGTTAATGTCGCGTCCACCCATACGAATCAAATCGTTTCCACCCGAGATTACTTGATATACGCTCTTATTGGGGTCGATATCTTTGTGTTGTTGGTCAACGTATGCCACTTTAACGGTTTCGCCCACTTCGAACTCACCGCCATCGGCTTTTTCCAAGCCCATAATCAAGCGGAAGAGGGTTGTTTTACCAGCACCATTGGGGCCAATAATACCTACGATGCCGTTAGGCGGAAGCATGAAGTTCAAATCGTCGAACAATAGTTTTTCGCCAAATGCTTTGGCTACATTCTTGGCTTCGATAACTTTGTTTCCCAAACGTGGGCCGTTGGGGATAAATATTTCGAGTTTTTCTTCCTTTTCTTTTACGTCTTCATTCAGCAATTTGTCGTACGAGTTCAAACGAGCTTTACCCTTGGCTTGGCGAGCTTTTGGTGCCATGCGCACCCACTCTAACTCGCGTTCAAGTGTTTTGCGACGCTTGCTAGCGGTTTTCTCTTGGTTCTCCATGCGCTTGGTCTTTTGGTCGAGCCAGCTTGAGTAGTTACCCTTCCATGGAATACCTTCACCACGGTCGAGTTCGAGAATCCAACCAGCTACATGGTCAAGGAAGTAACGGTCGTGGGTTACGGCAATTACGGTACCTTCGTATTGTTGCAAGTGTTGTTCCAACCAGTCGATTGATTCGGCATCGAGGTGGTTGGTAGGCTCGTCGAGCAATAGCACGTCGGGCTTTTGCAACAACAATCGGCACAAGGCAACACGACGGCGCTCACCACCCGAAAGGTGTTCTACGTTTTGGTCTTCGGGCGGACAACGCAAAGCGTCCATAGCGCGTTCGAGTTTGCTATCCAAATTCCATGCATCGGTAGCATCGATAATATCTTGTAATTCAGCTTGGCGAGTGAAGAGTTTATCCATCTTATCGGGGTCTTCATAATACTCGGGCAAGCCAAACTTTTGGTTGATTTCTTCGTATTCGGTCAAGGCATCTACAATGGGCTGAACGCCTTCCATAACCACCTCTTTCACGGTTTTTGTAGGGTCGAGATAGGGCTCTTGCGCCAAATATCCTACTGAATATCCGGGCGAGAATACCACTTCGCCTTGGTACGACTTGTCTAAGCCGGCAATAATCTTCAGCAAGGTAGATTTACCCGAGCCGTTCAAACCAATAATACCAATCTTGGCACCATAAAAGAAAGAGAGATAGATGTTTTTCAACACCTGTTTGTTGTTTTGTGGGATGGTTTTGTTCAAACCAACCATTGAGAAAATAATCTTTTTGTCGTCAACTGTAGCCATTCTTTTCTTTAATATAAGGTTATTTGTGTGCAAAGATAATGATTATCGCCAATTAAAACAAGTGTAGGATGAATTATGACCTACACAATCGACAACCGAGCATCGTATTTGTAAAACAATTTCACACGCGCAAAAAAAGCCTTTTTGCAACGATATTTTTTTCTCACGAGGGAAAAAATATTTTCCCACGAGGGTAGTTTATTTTCCTCACGAGAAAAATTTTTCAAGGCTTTTGAGCCATTTTTTACGTGTAAAGAAAGTTTATCTAATAATAGGCATCGAGCAAAATTAAGCAAAGAATTAATAAGAGAAAAAGCGGCTGACTATTCCGAAAAAGAACAGGTTTTCAATGCATAAATATAGAAAAACACAACCCCTCTCCACTATCATTTTAGTAAATTATAGTAAGGAAAGAGATATTTATTTCTACGAAATACTTTTTTTTGCAGATTTTAATTATCTTTGTCCCCACTTTCTTTAACAAAAAGAATTATATGTGTGACTGGTTTTATTTGTTTCATTTATTTGGATAAAGTTAGATAAGGCTTATGCAAAAATCCGACTGCATCATCAGCGTGGAGCACGTATCTAAATGCTTCGGCGAAAAGACCGTGCTGAATGATGTGAGCTTGTCTGTCCGCAAGGGCGAGTTTGTAACGATTTTGGGACCATCGGGTTGTGGTAAAACCACCCTATTACGTTTAATTGCAGGGTTCCAAACCGCTACGGAAGGAGTGATAACAATTTCTGGTAAGGACATTACACAGACGCCACCCCATCAGCGTCCGGTGAATACTGTATTTCAAAAGTATGCACTGTTCCCCCACCTTAATGTATATAACAACATTGCTTTTGGCTTAAAGCTGAAAAAGATGCCGCAAGATGCCATCGACAAGAAGGTGACACAAGCCTTGCGCATGGTAGGCATGACCGATTATGAAGACCGCAGCGTTGATTCGCTTTCGGGCGGTCAGCAACAACGTGTAGCCATTGCACGCGCCATTGTGAACGAGCCAGAAGTGTTGCTTTTGGACGAACCACTTGCTGCACTCGACTTAAAGATGCGCAAGGACATGCAGATGGAGCTAAAAGAGATGCACCAAAAACTGGGCATCACCTTTGTATATGTAACACACGACCAAGAAGAAGCCTTGACACTGAGCGACACCATCGTAGTAATGAGCGAAGGTAAAATTCAGCAAATAGGCACACCTATGGATATATACAACGAACCCATCAATCCATTCGTAGC
>JAFYML010000244.1 GCA_017556595.1 Bacteroides sp. | reverse complement strand
TATCGTTACGTGATGAAGTCGTTTCAAGATGAGTATAAATTCGGTAGTAGTGCCGATTTGGGTATCTCGGCTGCTTATCAATTCAACGATAATTTCATGATGGATGCTATTATTGTCAATGGCGAAGGATATAAAAAAGTGCAAGTGGAAGATGGATTGGCGTATGGTTTGGGTATGACTGCTCAAGTGCTTGAAAATTTTTCATTTCGTTTGTATGGAGGATTGAACGAGGCAACATCCGGTTTAGACGATTCGTATAACTTGGCCGCTTTTGTGGGATATAAAGACGAGGATTTTTCTATTGGTGCCGAGTATAATCTTTATTATAATAGCGGCTATACAAAAGATGCTAACCAATCGGGATATTCGTTATATACTTCATTGAAATTGAGCGATAAAGTTAGTATTTATGGTCGTACCGACAAACTAAATTCGAAGAACGATTGGAATAAAGCAAACGATGGTATGCTAAGTTTGGTTGGTGTAGATATTAAATTGAATAAATACATTCAAATATCACCAAATCTTCGTGGATGGACACCCAAAGCCGATGGTATGAAAGATGAATATATGGCTTACATAAGTTGCCGATTTGGTTTATAAATGTTGTGTGAATAATGAAACAACCACCTAAGGACATAGAGAAATATGCACCGCACTATTCGGAAAACAAACTATTGACGAAGTTGAAAAAAGTTTTCCGAAAAGTGGGCGAGAATACGGCAAAATCGGCGTTGATGTTATACTATTTGTTGCAATCGCCTTCCGTATCGAAAAGCGATAAGGTGAAGATATGCGGTGCGTTAGGATACTTCATCCTTCCATTCGACTTGATGCCCGACTTCATTCCGATGCTCGGTTTTACGGACGATATATCCGCCTTGGCATGGGCTATTCACGCCATTTGGAAAAATGTAACACCAGAGATTGAAGAGCAAGCAAAGCAAAAACTTCAATCGTGGATAAAGGAATAACAAGTAGAAAGATGTAACTTTGCAAAAAAAATAGCGCGATGAAGAAGCAAAAGGTTTTAGTTGGCATGAGCGGAGGCATTGATAGCACGGCTACTTGCTTGATGTTGCAAGAGCAAGGCTATGAATTGGTAGGTCTTACCATGTGGGTATGGGGAGATGAACCTATCGAAGCACGCCAATTGGCCGAGCGAATGGGTATTGAGCATCATATTGTAGATGAACGCGAAGCCTTTAAGCAAACCATTGTGCAAAATTTTATCGATGAATATCGCAACGGACGCACACCTAATCCGTGCGTTTTATGCAACCCATTGCATAAGTTTGCTCAACTCATTCGGTGGGCCGACCGAATGGGTTGCGCGCAAATAGCAACCGGACACTACTCGCGCTTGGTGGAAGTGGATGGTATTACCTATATTGAAGCGGGCGATGATGAGAAGAAAGATCAGTCGTACTTCTTGTGGAAATTGGGACAAGATGTATTGAAGCGATGCATCTTCCCATTAGGAAATTACACCAAAACGCAAGTGCGCGATTACCTACGCCAACGCGGCTATGCCGTCAAAGCTGATGAAGGCGAAAGCATGGAAGTATGCTTTATCAAGGGCGATTATCGCGACTTCTTGCGCGAACATTCACCGGAGATTGATAAAGAGATAGGCCCCGGCATGTTTGTGAATAGCGAAGGAGTGAAACTTGGCGAGCATAAAGGCTATCCATACTACACCATCGGTCAACGCAAAGGGTTAGAGATAGCACTTGGCAAGCCGGCATACGTATTGAAGATTAACCCGCAAAAGAATACCGTGATGTTAGGTGATGCCGAACAACTGAAGGCTACCCATATGCTGATAGAGGATTATTATTTCCCCTTAATGGAAAATATATTTTCCCTTAATGAAAAAGAAAATTTGCCGCTTAGTGTACGCATCCGCTATCGTAGCAAACCGATAGCGTGCGAGGTGAGCAAACTCGAAGATGGCCGCATGTTGGTGCATTTCCTAGAAGAGGCATCGGCCATTACACCTGGGCAATCGGCTGTATTTTATCGCGGCAATCGGGTTGTGGGAGGTGCGTTCATTGCATCCCAACGCGGCATAGGCATGTACGTAAAATGAGAAATTAAAAATTAAAAAATACGATATGAGAAAATTTTTATTACTTTTCGCTTGCTTAGTGTTTACACTTGGCATGCAAGCACAAGATACGTTGAAGTATCGCATCAGCCTTACCGACAAGGCCGAAACAGAGTATTCGTTGAAGAAACCACAAAAATTCCTTTCGAAGAAGGCTATTGAACGACGCAAACGCCAAGGATTGCGTATTGATTCGACTGACTTGCCCGTGTGTCAAACTTACATCGATGCTATTCGTAACGTAGGTGTGAAGATTGTAGTTACCGGTAAGTGGGATAATTTTGTCACCGTGTCGTGCAACGATACTACGCTCATCGACCGCATTGCACAACTGCCTTTCGTAGCAAAAACCGAACGCGTATGGATAGCGCCTCGAGCCATTGACGGATGGCGTTTCGGTAAGCGCGATTCGCTTATCAACAATCCAAAGATTTATAAAGATTCAATCTATGGCCCTGCTATCACACAAATTCAAATGAGTAAGGCCGACAAACTTCATGAAGCCGGTTTCCGCGGACAAGGTATGACCATAGCCGTGATTGATGCAGGTTTCCATAATGCCGATAAGATTACCGCTATGCAAAACATTCAAGTACTTGGCACAAAGGATTTTGTAGATAGTAACGCCGATATTTATGCCGAAAGTAGTCATGGTATGTCGGTATTGTCGTGCATTGGTATGAATCAACCTAACGTGATGGTAGGTACCGCCCCCGAAGCATCCTTCTGGTTGTTGCGTACCGAAGATGAATATAGCGAACACTTGGTCGAACAAGATTATTGGGCAGCTGCCGTCGAGTTTGCTGATAGTGTTGGCGTAGATGTCGTAAATACTTCGTTGGGATATTACTCGTTCGACGATAAAGAGAAGGATTACCGCTTGCGCGATTTGGATGGTCAATTCGCTTTGATGTCTCGCCAAGCCGCTCGTATGGCCGATAAAGGTATGGTGTTGGTATGTAGTGCCGGCAACTCAGGCTCAAATGCTTGGAAGAAGATAACCCCTCCGGGCGATGCCGAAAACGTGCTCACCGTTGGTGCGATTGACAAGCAAGGCCAATTGGCACCTTTCTCTTCAATTGGTACTACGGCCGATGGTCGAATCAAGCCAGATGTAGTAGCAGTAGGCTTAGCATCGGATGTGATGCGTACAAATGGTAACCAAGGACGTGCTAATGGTACGTCGTTTGCATCGCCTATTATGTGCGGTATGGTTACTTGCTTGTGGCAAGCACTTCCAAAACTTACCGCTAAGGAAATTATCGAATTGGTGCGTAGTGTAGGCGATCGTGCCGACTATCCCGACAATATCTATGGCTATGGTGTGCCCGATATGTGGAAGGCATACGAAATGAATAAGTAATGAATCCGCTCTCGCTATACGAACTGAATGCATTGGTGCGTAGCACATTGGAGGATACCCTCCAAGATGAGTATTGGTTGCAAGCCGAGCTGAGTGATGTACGCACGAATGCAAGCGGGCATTGCTACCTTGAATTCATTCAGAAAGATGAGCATAGCCATAGCTTGATGGCGAAAGCCAGAGGCACAATATGGGCAAATATCTTTCGCTTATTGAAACCTTACTTTGAGGAGGCTACCGGTCAACTATTCACATCGGGCATCAAAGTATTGGTTAAAGTAGCAATCGGCTTTCATGAGTTGTATGGTTATAGCTTGACCGTGCTCGATATCGATCCTACTTATACGTTGGGCGATATGGCTCGTCGTCGCCGCGAGATATTAAAACAACTTGAGGAAGAAGGGGTGCTAACCATGAACAAGGAGTTGGAAATGCCCCTTCTACCTCAACGTATAGCCATCATTTCATCGGCTTCAGCTGCTGGTTATGGCGATTTTTGCGATCAGTTGCACAATAATCCTTATGAATTTCACTTCTACACCGAGTTGTTTCCGGCCATTATGCAAGGCGATAGGGTAGAAGAATCATTACTTGCCGCACTTGATGCTATCAATCAACGATGCAACGAATTTGATGCGGTAGTTATCATTCGCGGAGGGGGTGCAACCTCTGCTCTTTCCGGCTTTGAAACCTATCTTTTAGCGGCTGCTTGTGCACAATTTCCTTTACCAATTATAACTGGTATCGGGCATGAACGTGACGATACTGTGCTCGACGTTATTGCACATACGCGTGTCAAAACGCCTACCGCAGCTGCCGAATATTTGATAGCTTGCATGTATCAAGCGGCCGAAATGTTGAATATGCAATCTGCACGCCTGAAAGAATCTTCACGTGCATTGATAATGAAACATCAACGCATCATTGCCGACTTGTCGGCACGCATTCCTTTTGCACTTTCGCAACGCTTGTCGAAAAACAAATATGAATTGCAATCCAAATTCAAAGAGTTGCAACAAGCCACTTCTTTACTCATCAGCAATCACCGCCATCGGTTAGCATTGTTACAACAACGCATGGACGATGCATCGCCACAAAAACTATTAGCACGCGGTTATAGTATAACATTGAAGGATGGTAAGCCGGTGAAAGATGCATCAATGTTGCAAAAAGGAGATGTGTTGGTGAGCCTATTTGAGAAAGGGAAAGTAGAATCGTGCGTGCAAAAAAATAACTGAAACTGAAATAACTGAAATCGAAAATGGGAAATAAACAACTTACTTACTCAGAAGCTATCGCCCGATTGGATGAAATTGTGCAATTGATTGATAATAATGAAGTGGAAATAGATCAATTGGCAGATAAAATCAAAGAAGCGAATAAGCTAATTGCCTTTTGTAGCGAAAAACTGACAAAAGCAGAAAAGGAAATGGAAAATTTATTAGCAGAAAAGCAAGAAACTGATAAATAAGCAGTATTTTTGCGGAAAATAATAGCAATAAATCAGAAATACAAAATTACAATGAAAGAAATTGATTGGTCAAACCTGTCTTTTGGTTACATGAAGACAGATTACAACGTGAGAATTTATCACCGTAATGGCGAGTGGGGAAAATTGGAAGTATGTAGCGAAGAAACTATTCCTTTGCACATTGCGGCAACTTGTTTACACTACGGACAAGAGGCTTTCGAAGGTTTGAAAGCATTTCGTGGTAAGGACGGCAAAGTGCGCATCTTCCGTTTGGAAGAGAATGCAGCTCGTTTGCAATCTACTTGCCGTGGTATCTTGATGCCCGAACTTCCAACCGAACGTTTCAAGGAAGCAGTTATCGAAGCTGTGAAATTGAACGAACGTTTCATTCCACCTTACGAAAGCGGTGCATCACTTTATATCCGTCCATTACTCATCGGTACAGGTGCGCAAGTGGGTGTGAAACCTGCTAATGAATACCTTTTCTTGATATTTGTTACACCAGTGGGCCCATATTTCAAAGGCGGTTTCTCTACTACTCCTTACGTTATTACACGTAAGTACGACCGTGCTGCACCACTTGGTACAGGTATTTATAAGGTTGGTGGTAACTATGCCGCAAGTCTCCGCGCAAGCAAAGAGGCTCATGAAGCTGGCTACTCTGCCGAATTCTATTTGGATGCAAAAGAAAAGAAATATATTGACGAGTGTGGTGCCGCCAATTTCTTCGGTATCAAGGAAAATACTTATATTACTCCATTGTCTTCATCAATCTTGCCTTCAATCACCAACAAGAGTTTGATGCAATTGGCCGAAGATATGGGTATGAAGGTTGAACGTCGTCCTATCCCCGAAGAAGAACTCGCTACATTCGAGGAAGCTGGTGCATGTGGTACTGCTGCTGTAATCAGCCCTATTCAACGCATTGATGACCCAGAAAATGATCGCTCATATGTGATTTCGGCCGACGGCAAACCAGGCCCTATCAGTACAAAACTTTATACTAAGTTGCGTGCTATTCAATATGGTGATGAGGCCGATGTACATGGCTGGGTAACTATCGTTGAGTAATTGTAATATATAAAAACAACGTAAGCAAAACCATGAAAGTTATAACAAGAATTATCGGGATGTGCTTGTTGCTCTTCTGTTTGGCCGCTTGTTCGGACGACACAAAAGAGTTGGATGATTTACTCCCTCCTGAAGAGGAAACTACCGATCCTGAACCAGAACCCGAACCTGAACCAGAGCTGGAAACGCCCGTAACTCCTGAAGAACCAGAAGATCAAACACCACTTGTGTTGAATGTAGTAGGGCGTTACCTTAAAGATGCGGAAGGTAATATTGTGAACTTGCATGGTTTTGGACAAACGTTTAGTCCTTACTTCAATGAAGAAGGTACGAAGTGGAACAATTACGATGTGGCTGGTTGCCTTAGATACACTAAAGGAATAATCGATAAGATTTTGGCCGCAGGGTGGTGTATGAACTTTGTTCGTATGCACATGGATCCCTATTGGAGTGATGATCCATCGCAACCATCTGTTCGCTACGAAGGACATGAACGTTTCTCAGAAACACGTTTCAGAAAGTATTTGGATGAAGTCTTTGTGCCGATGGCCGAATATGCTGTCAGCAAAGGCCTATTTGTAGTAATGCGCCCTCCAGGTGTATCGCCCGAAAAGATAGCCGTAGGCGATGATTATCAAACATTCTTATTGAAGGTTTGGGATATCGTTTCGCGACATCCGAAATTGAAAAATAATGGCTACATCATGTTCGAATTGGCAAACGAACCAATTAACATAAAGGGAACAGATGGCTCTTATGGAAGTAGTGGAGATGGACATTATAGAAACATGACTACTTACTTCCAAGTCATTGTTGATAAAATTCGTGATAACAAGTCGCGTAATGTGATATGGGTACCAGGTTTGGGTTATCAATCTAATTATGCCGGCTTTGCAACTTATCCAATCGTAGGCGATAACATTGGTTATGCTATTCATGTTTACCCAGGATGGTATGGAAGTGACGCCGAAGAACCTAGTGCCGAATTAGGCGGTGTAATGGGCGGTGGCTATGAAGGTTTCCAACGTGGTTGGGATGCACAAATTATGCCAGCTGCTAATATCGCTCCGATTATGGTGACAGAAATGGATTGGGCTCCTGCTAAATATAATTCCTCTTGGGGAAAAAGTATCACGGGCGAAGTGGGCGGTACAGGTTTTGGCGCAAACTTTAAATACATTGCCGATAATACAGGTAATGTTAGTTGGATGTTATTTACTAGTCCGCATCTCTTGGCTCAATTCAAGGATGTTCCTGCTGAAGATGGACAATATACTTTCTTAAATGACCCCGAAGCATGCCCATGGCCTGTATATCATTGGTTTAAGGAGTATGCAGGTCAAGCATCAGCAGAAGGCGAATTAGAATCAATCGAGTTGATGAATGTAACAAGCCCGATTGAAATTCGCATGGGAGATAGCAAGAACCTTATCGTTAAGGCTGTTTATAAAAACGGTACCAAGGAAGTAGTTACCTCAGAATCGGTAATGACAAGCAGCAATGAATCGGTATTTAAAGTAGCGAATGGTAAACTTGTGGCGTTGAAAGAAGGAGAAGCAGAATTAACCGTTTCCTATACTTCATCTTCTTCAGTAACAAAAGAAATCAACGTAGCCGTAAGGGTTATTACTCCTTTCCCGTTGACAGCAGCAATGTTCAATCCATCTATTTGGGAACAAGGTACTTTCGATGAGTCAACTCATACGTTGACACTTGGACAATATGGATTTGGCGGTTGGGAATATGCCGAAGGATTGGATTTATCTTCGTTCAAAACATTGACCGTTGAATTGGGTAGCGATAACGATAGTCAAATATCATTCCGCTTGTTCGATAAGAATAATTATTGGAGTGAACCTGCTATGTATGACTTTGGCTCTTCTCGAAAGGTTGTTATTGATTTGAATGCAATGAAGGATAAGAATGGTCAAAAAATCAGTTCTTCACATTTGTATATCATTGGTTTTTGGTCGTTAGGCAACAAACCATTTGTTATTAAGAGTTTGACGTTAGAATAATAAAATGGGAAAAGGTAAGTTAGCAAAATTTGCCGATATGGCACAATTCCCCCATGTGTTTGAATATCCCTATTCAGTGGTGGATGATGTACCTTTTGAAATGAAGGGTAACTGGAAGCGTGACTTCTTCAAGAATGACAATCCGATTGTCCTTGAATTGGGATGCGGACGTGGAGAATATACCGTTGGTCTCGGTCGCATGTATCCGGACAAGAACTTCATCGGGGTGGACATCAAGGGCGCCCGTATGTGGACTGGTGCTACCGATGCATTGAAAGAAGGCATGACGAATGTGGCTTTCCTTCGCACCAACATCGAAATCATCGACCGATTCTTTGCCGAAGGTGAAGTGAGCGAAATCTGGTTGACTTTCTCTGACCCGCAGATGAAGAAGGCTACCAAGCGACTTACCTCTACCTACTTCATGAATCGTTACCGCAAGTTCTTGACTCCCGACGGATTGATTCACCTGAAGACAGACAGTAACTTCATGTTCACTTACACCAAGTACTTGGTAGAAGAAAACAAGTTTACGGTAGAGTTCTGTACAGACGACCTTTATCACTCGGGATTGGCAGACGATATCCTCAGCATCCGTACGTATTACGAACAGCAATGGCTCGATCGTGGCTTGAACATCAAGTACAT
>JAFYML010000243.1 GCA_017556595.1 Bacteroides sp. | reverse complement strand
TTGTAGCCCATAGGAGAATCGAACTCCTCTTTCAAGAATGAAAATCTTGCGTCCTAACCGATAGACGAATGGGCCATAGGGGTTACCCAAAATTGCGAGTGCAAAGTTATGTACAATTTTTTATATGTGCAAATATTTTCAAGAAAAAGGATGATTTTTGTGCGTTTTTTTATGTTTTCAAAGTGATATGGGGTGAATGTGCTCCGTTTTTTGTAACTTTAAGGTGTAAAATGGAGTTATATGTATCAACCACTGCACTGTATTGCACTTCGCACGATAAAGTATAATGATAAGCACTCGATATTGAGTGTTTATTCGCTTGAACTTGGGCGGTTGGCTTTTCTTGTGCCTGCTGGAAATGGTCGTGAGGCCAATCGTCGTAGGGCACTACTTATGCCGTTGAGCATATTTGAATGTGTGGCTAATATCAAACCTAATACCGAGCTCCACACCATGCGCGATGTGAAGGTTACGATGCCTTTGCATGGCATTCATGCTCACCCTTTGAAGGGTGCTGTTGCATTGTTTATTGCCGATTTGCTCAATAGCGTATTGCGTGAAAGTCAACGCGATGATGCCACATTTGCATTTCTCAATGATGCAATTCTTCGATTTGATGCTTTATCAGAGGGTATCGCCAATTTTCATTTGTGCTTCCTCTATCGATTGGGTAGATTTATAGGAATCGAACCCGATGTATCTACTTACCGTGAGGGTTGTGTATTTGATATGCAAGATGGATGCTTTAGAACAACTCCTCCGTTGCACAAAAAGTTTTTGAATACCGATGATGCAAAAGTAGTGGCGTTATTGTCGCGTATTACTTTTGAAAATATGCGATTTTATAAGTTTAATCGCAATCAACGCAACGACCTACTTGATAAAATTCTCGAATACTATACGATTCATTATAGTTCACTCTCGCAATTGCAATCGCTCGATGTGTTGCGGTGCTTATTTGTATAGATACTTAATCTTCTACTTCGCAGCCTTGAAAACGGAAGTCTTTCTCAGCTTTTTCGCGAGGGAAGCAGTAGTAGGTGAGTTCGGCTTCGGAACACACACGACCTTTTACTGATAGTGTGACATCAATAATTGCAAGCATTCTTTTTTGTTCGCGTAGGCGTGCGCGAGCCTCAACTGTTACATCATCACCAGTGGGGATAGGACGACGATAGCGAATGTTGAAGTTGGAGGTTACAGCCGATGTTTGTAGTTTGCGAGCAATTACCCATGCACCTACTTCGTCCATTACTGTCGCTTGAATACCTCCGTGAAGAGTTTTTAACCACCCTTGAAAGTTGTCGTTGGGATTCCAAAATGACACGATGTCGTCGCCGTCTTCCCAAAATTCCATTTTAAGACCACAAGGATTGTGTGGAGCACATCCAAAGCAGTTATATCCTTCATCAACAAGGCTGAGCCAGGGGTTAATAAGTTTTTTCATATAATTGTTTTTGTAGTTGAACGATTGATTGATTTAAGATGGGGTGAACCCACGAGGGATTGAGGTGTGCCATGGGGGTGAGCACAAAG
>JAFYML010000242.1 GCA_017556595.1 Bacteroides sp. | reverse complement strand
TCTTCGATTATTGGTGCTTCGTCATCGTCGGTAGGCATTTCGTCGAAAAATACGCCATCGTTTAGCACTACGCTTTCGAAATGAGCAAAGGGTTTGTTTACCAGCTCTTTAAGGGTGGTATCGGGAGTAAAGGTTATCTTGTTATGTCCTTGAATTTCAAAGCGTTCGCCAGTGTTTACGTTGATGCTTTCGCGGCTATCTACTTCGATTAGCTTGAAGGTGCCGAGACCTTTAATTTTAACGTATCGCTCGTTTTGTAGGGCATCTTCTATTAACTTGAAAAACTCTCTTGCAAAGGCTTCAATCTCTTTCTTCGAGGTGGATTGGTTGCTCGAGATGAACTCGATAAGTTCTTGTATGGTAATCTTGTCATTCATAGCGCATTAGGTTTTGAATAATTACTTGAACTTATCTTTTAAAGTAACACTGGGTTTGAACGACAATACCAATTTGGGAGGTACTAACATGCGCACTTTCGTAGTGGGATTGACAGAGATGCGCTCGGCTTTCTTCTTTACTTCGAATGCACCAAATCCTTGAATGGCTATCATGTTTCCCTCTTGCCATTGCTTGGACATGGCATCAATCAATGAGGTCGCTAAATCGGCGGTTTCTTTGGTTGAATAACCTAACCTTTGCGACAATTCTGATATAAACTCTTTGTTGTTCAAGATACTTAGATTTAGAAGCTGTTTAAAAACGTGCCGCTATATTACTAAATTATTGTGAACTACGCAAATTGTTTGCGAAAAATCATGATACAACCTCGCCAAAA
The DNA here is from genome assembly GCA_017556595.1 of Bacteroides sp. GTDB lineage: Bacteria > Bacteroidota > Bacteroidia > Bacteroidales > Bacteroidaceae > Bacteroides. Next base: position 3,000 of record JAFYML010000242.1, on the reverse strand, counting down.
AGGTCGAAATCATCGGAATTTGTGATAGAAACCTGATAAAATTCTCCGATTGTAAGTGGTTGATTCCCGCTTTCGATAAGCACCTCGGGATCTACTTCTGGCGAGTCGAATTCGGTTCGGCCAACGTAGTAGTCGCCCTCCAAACGGTCGATGATAACGCGGAAAGTTTTGCCTACCTTTTCCCTACCCAACTCGGCCGAAATCTCTTCTTGGATGGCCATCAGCTCGTTCAAGCGTTGCTCTTTTATCTCTTGCGGAATGTTGTCCTCGTAATGGTTGGCAGAGTATGTGCCTTCCTCTTCCGAATAGGCAAAAGCCCCCATTCTATCGAATTTTGCCGCCTTGACAAATGCTTTCAACTCTTCGAAATCGGCTTCTGTTTCGCCCGGATGTCCCACCATCAATGTGGTGCGTAGATGAATGCCTGGCACCTCTTTGCGGAAACTTTCTATCAGTTTGTAGGTCTCTTCTTTAGTAACGTTGCGACGCATACAGCTGAGCATATTGTCGCTGATGTGTTGCAAGGCGATATCCATGTATTTGCATACGTTGGGACGTTCGCGCATAACGCGCATCAAATCCATGGGGAAATGCGACGGATAGGCATAGTGTAAACGAATCCACTCTACACCGGGGATATCGGCTATTTGCTCGATTAATTCGGCTATTTTTTGTTTCTTATAGAGGTCGATGCCGTAGTAGGTCAACTCTTGCGCAATGACTTGAAACTCCTTCACGCCTTGTGCTACAAGGTGCTTTACTTCGGCTACAATCTCTTCCATAGGACGAGATGTGTGCTTACCTGTTATGATGGGGATGGCGCAATAAGCGCACGAGCGGTCGCAACCTTCGGAAATCTTCAGGTAGGCATAGTGTTGAGGAGTGGTGATGTGGCGTTCGTTGCCTAGTTCTTGGCGGTAGGTATTTCCTAAATCGGCCAACAACTCTGTCCAATTGAATTTGCCATAATACTTATCCACTTGTGGAATCTCTTCCTCCAAATCTTTTAAGTATCTTTCTGACAAGCAGCCCATTACGTAGAGCTTCTCCAACGCGCCCTCTTCTTTGGCTTGCGCAAATTCAAGAATCATATTGATGGATTCTTCCTTAGCATCGCCAATGAAACCGCAAGTATTGATAACAGCAATTTCGCCTTGCGGATTCTCCGTGTCGTGGGTAACGTTATATCCGGCTGCTTCCAATTGACGCATCAATCGCTCGGAATCCACCAAATTCTTTGAGCAACCTAAAGTTATGATATCAATGGTTTTGCGTTTCATTCTTTCTCTCCGAACAATGAATCGACAAACTCTTTTCTGCGGAATACTTGGAGGTCTTCCATACCCTCGCCCAAACCGATGTATTTTACGGGGATTTTGAATTGGTCGGAAATGCCAATCACTACACCGCCTTTAGCAGTACCGTCAAGCTTAGTTACGGCCAATGCCAATACTTCGGTGGCTTTGGTAAATTGCTTGGCTTGCTCGAACGCATTTTGACCGGTTGAACCATCCAATACCAACAAAACTTCGTTTGGCGTGTTGGGAACAACCTTGCTCATAACGTTCTTTATCTTGGTAAGCTCGTTCATCAAACCAATCTTATTGTGCAAACGACCGGCTGTGTCGATGATAACTACATCGGCATTATTGGCTACGGCAGAGCTAAGTGTATCGAAGGCTACCGATGCAGGGTCGGAACCCATCTTTTGCTTGATTACAGGCACACCTACGCGCTCGCCCCAAATAACCAATTGTTCCACGGCAGCTGCACGGAAAGTGTCGGCAGCACCAAGGTAAACTGACTTGCCGGCTTTCTTGAATTGATAAGCTAGCTTGCCGATAGTGGTTGTCTTGCCTACACCATTTACGCCTACTACCATGATAACGTAAGGCTTTTGTGCGATAGGAGCTTCGAAATCGTCCACATCGTCGGTATTGTTTTCCGTTAGCAATTCGGCAATTTCGTTGCGCAACAAGTTGTTTAGCTCGTTGGCATTCATGTATTTATCTTCGGCGGCACGCTTCTCTACGCGCTCAATGATTTTCAAAGTGGTTTCTACACCAACATCCGAAGTGATGAGAACTTCTTCGAGGTTGTCCAATACCTCGTCGTCAATTTTCGACTTACCGGCAATGGCACGAGCTATTTTGCCAAACACGCTTTCCTTGGTTTTGGCCAATCCTTTGTCTAATGTTTCCTTCTTCTCTTTAGAGAAAAAACTGAAAAATCCCATATTATAAACAATTACAATGTTTTAGTTGCTGCAAAGATACTATATTTTAAGCGAATAAAAAAGAATCCCCCATCGAATTGTTCGATGAGGGATTTTATAGGTTTCTTACACCTCGCGGTGTAGGTTGAGAATCTTACTTCTTGAAGAAGTCTTGAACTTCTTCGTTACGAACCATTTGTTCGTCGAAGATGTAAGCACCAGTTTTTGGAGACTTAACCATCTTGATCACCTTAGTATAAGAACGTCCTTCTTTTGATCCTTCATGCAAGGTCGCAACTGCTTTTTTTGCCATGGTCTATTCCTATTTAATATATATTACTTAATTTCCTTGTGCACTGTTACTCGCTTCAAGATAGGATTGTACTTCTTCAATTCCAATCTTTCAGTAGTATTTTTACGGTTCTTCGTTGTGATATAACGAGAAGTGCCGGGCATTCCGCTTTCTTTGTGTTCTGTACATTCCAGAATCACTTGTACTCTGTTACCTTTTGCTTTCTTTGCCATAATTCAGTATCTCCCTACTTTATTAACCAATCACGCGGATTGATTTCCATTCACAATAACCTTTGGCAACCGCATCGCACAATGCAGCATCCAAACCTTTCTTATTAATAACGCGAAGACCAGCAGCTGACAAGCTCAAGCTAATCCAGCAGTCTTGTTCTACATAATAGAACTTCTTTCTAAACAAGTTCACATCAAAGCTTCTTTTAGTTCTTCTTTTTGAGTGTGAAACGTTGTTGCCAATCATGGCTTTCTTTCCG
>JAFYML010000241.1 GCA_017556595.1 Bacteroides sp. | reverse complement strand
CTTTCAATAATTGAGGTTTGATGATAATGGCATTCACGTTCAATGCCTTTCTGCCGCGGCTTTGGCCAGCCATTACATGGTTTGCGGCACTTAATTCTTTGTTTTCTTTGGGCAAGCTTGTATAGATGCCTCCAGCAATAAGTAAGGCACCTATACCAATAATGATGCCCCATTTCACTTTCTTATTCATGTCGTTTAGGGTGTTTTTTGAGAGTACTTGACAAAAATAAGAAAAAATAATGAAAACAAATCTTAAAAAGCGCGAGAGATGTATAAAGAATTTTAAAATTTAGTAGGCAGAGCGATATTTTCCCTCTTCTTTATCTTCTAGCATGTTGAGATATGAATTGTAGCGCGATTCGCTAATAAAATGGTTCTCAACGGCTTGGCGGACAGCACAGCCTGGCTCATTGCGATGTGTACAATTGCCGTACTTGCAATCGGCCGATGTCCGGAATATTTCGGGGAAGTAATGGCCTATTTCTTCCTCTTCCATGTCGAAAGTACCGAATCCTTTTATGCCTGGAGTGTCAATGAGATAGCCATTGTTGGGTAATGCAAACATTTCGGAGAAAGTGGTTGTGTGCATACCTTTCTTGTGTACAGACGAGATTTCGCCCGTTTTGGCGGTTGCATCGGGCAAGATTGCATTGATAAGAGTCGATTTACCTACACCCGAGTGGCCGGAAAGCAACGTGATATTACTTTCCAACTCGTTGCAGAGGGCTTCTATACCAATCTGTTGTTTGGCCGACACCTTGAAGCAGGGGTAGCCAATGCTGGTATATAGATGAATAAGTGCGTCAAGATAGTGTTGCTCCTCTTCGTTATATGTATCTATTTTGTTGAAGATGAGCTTTACTGGTACGCGATAGGCTTCGGCCGAAGCCAAAAAACGGTCGATGAAGGTGGTCGATGTTTCGGGGTAGTTTACGGTAACAATCAGCATGCACTGATCCAAGTTGGCTGCTATGATGTGCGATTGCTTGGATAGGTTCGAAGCCCGTCGGATAATATAGTTTTTGCGGTCTTCAATTTCGCTGATAAAGGCAGTTCCTTCTTGATTCAGGATGATGTGTACATAGTCGCCCACCGCTACCGGGTTTGTGCTTCGTATTCCTTTTAATCGAAAGTTTCCTTTGATTTTACACTCTACGCAGTTCCCTTCGTCGGTTTTTACTAAATACCAACTTCCTGTGTTTTTAATTACTAATCCCCTCATGCTTATAAATATAAAGAGGGTGTGCCAATGTCTTGACGCACCCTCTTTACTGGGTTTTATACCGTCATAATTTCTTTTTCTTTTGCTGCATACATATCATCAATTTGCTTGATGTATTTGTCGTGCAACTTTTGCAATTTTTCTTCGCCACCTTTTTGTGCATCTTCAGCCAAACCATCTTTTACGGCCTTTTTCAATGCGTCAATGGTGTCGCGACGAGCATTACGTACGCTGACCTTAGCAGTTTCGGCTTCGCCTTTACATTGCTTGGCCAATTGTTTACGACGTTCCTCGGTCAATGGAGGGATACCGATGCGGATAATTTCGCCATTGTTTTCGGGCATAATGCCGAGTGGTGAGTCGATAATAGCCTTTTCGATTACGCGGAACATGCTCTTGTCCCAAGGCTTAATGGCAATGCTACGTGCGTCGGGGGTAGTTATGGCTGCTACATTGTTAATGGGCACCATACTTCCGTATGAATCTACGCGGATACCATCCAACAAACGAACGTCTGCTTTACCAGCGCGGATGTGTGCCAATGCATCTTCCAAATACATGATGGCCATATCCATTTTCTCTTGTGCTTCGTTTAAAATTTCTTTTACGTCTGCCATAAGATATATATTTAAGAGTTATGTTATATAGTGTTTAGTTATTAGTGTTTAGTGATAAGTAAACGGCTAATTGTTAATCATTAATCGCTAATCACTAATCGTTAATTATGTACTAATGTACCGATGCCTTCGCCGGCCATTACTTTCTTCAAGTTGCCTACGGTATCCATATCGAACACAATGATTGGCAAGTTGTTCTCTTTGCACATACAGATGGCCGAGAGGTCCATTACTTTTAAGCCACGTTCCAATACTTCGTCGT
>JAFYML010000240.1 GCA_017556595.1 Bacteroides sp. | reverse complement strand
GAAGGATGTGCAAACATATCCAAATCCATGGCCGGCGCAACGAATACGGGGGCTTTGGCAGATAGATAGGTTGTTATCAGCATATTATCAGCAATACCATTTGCCATCTTGCCGATTGTCGATGCCGTAGCTGGTGCTATCAGCATTGCATCGGCCCATAATCCTAAATCAACGTGACTATTCCATGTACCATCGCGTTGAGCAAAGAACTCACTAATAACCGGTTTGCTTGTCAATGCCGAGAGTGTTATCGGCGTAATGAATTCCTTTCCCGCCGGTGTAATAACCACCTGAACTTCAGCACCCTTTTTAATAAGGCCACGGATAATATAACATGCCTTATATGCCGCTATACTACCCGTTATACCCAATACTATTTTTTTCCCTTTCAATACTTCTGCCATGCAATATTCTTTATTATTTTTCAGTAAACGCTCTTAAGCGTATTTTTGTCAGCACCGATTTGGTGTTTAGCGAAAAGTCACTATTCAGCACCCAGCTATAATAACCGGGATCGCGTCTTAACACCTCAACAACCGGCATGCCTTTATACTTACCAAAATTGAATAGCTCTACTCCTTTGTCATCATAAACAATACGTCCTGCAAAATCCGCATTTTTATTAAAACTTGAATAATCAGACAAATAGCTTATATCGTTTTTCAATTCAGGATAGCGATCGAGTTGTGCTTGCAACACTTCGTAAGTGGCATGCGTATCGGCCGCAGCAGTATGCGCATCGGTCAAGTCCTTATCGCAATAGAATTTGTATGCAGCCGACAATGTGCGTTGCTCCATTTTGTGGAAGATTACTTGCACGTCAACGAATTTACGACGTCCTAAGTCAATATCCACATCGGCACGCAAGAATTCTTCGGCCAACAAAGGAATATCAAAACGATTTGAGTTGAAACCCGCCAAGTCGCATCCTTCCAATTCTTTCGCAATATTTTTTGCGACCTCTTTAAAGGTAGGACAATCGGCTACATCGGCATCATAAATACCATGTACCGCCGATGCCGCTTCCGGTATATGCATACCTGGATTTATGCGCAATGTTTTCGATTCTTCATTTCCATTAGGATACACCTTCAGATAACAAATCTCGACAATCCTATCGGTGATGATATTTGTACCTGTTGTCTCTAAATCGAAAAAAACAATCGGGTTCTTTAAATTCAGTTTCATACCTATGATTCTTTTAATTAATCATTCAGCATCATTGGCATAAGCAACATCAAAAGATCTTCATTCTCAACTTGTTCGGCAGGAATAATAACACCTGCGCGAGAAGGATCGGCCAATTCAACGATAACTTCCGAAGATGAAATATTATTCAATATATCAATCAAGAATGTCGATTTGAAGCCAATGCTCATTGGATTGCCTACGTATTGGCAAACCAATGTTTCTTCTGCCGATGTAGAGAAGTCGATATCTTGTGCAGAAATGATGATTTGATTATCTTGCAAACGCAATTTAATTAAGCTGCTTGCCTGTGACGAGAAAATAGATACACGACGCAAAGCACCCAACATCAATTGACGATCGATAGTTACTTTATAAGGATTGTTTTGAGGAATAACCGCATTGTAGTTAGGATAGCGACCTTCAATCAAACGGCACACCATCTTGTATCCTTCGAGTGTAAACATTGCATTACGTTCATCGAAAGCAATGGTTACTTGTCCTTGCTCCTTACCCAACAAGTTTTTCAACAAGTTAGCAGGCTTTTTGGGAAGGATAAATGCAGCACGCTCATCACCCTTAGCAGCTACAGTCTTGCAACGTACCAATTTATGGCCATCCGATGCAACCATCGTAATATCGTCGGTAGTAATATCAAAGTAGATACCATTCATGGTAGGACGCAACTCGTCATCAGCAGTTGCAAACAATGCACGGTTAATACCATTAAGCAATACTTGTGCATCCAATTCAACCTTTACATTGTTGTCGCTCAACTTAGCCGACAAAGGGAATTCATCAGCATGTTGGCCCATCAAGCTATATTTACCATTTTGATATTGAACAGTAATTTCCAACGTATCCAAATTTACTTGGAAAGCCAATGGTTGTTCTGGGATTTCCTTCAACGCATCAAGCAATGTTCTTGCCGTAACGGCAAAACGACCATTCATATCGCTATCGTTAACTTCAACAGAAGTAACCATTGTTGTTTCGCTATCAGAAACAGTAATGGTCAGCAAACCATCTTGAATTTCAAACAAAAAACAATCCAAAATAGGCAACGCATTTTTCGAATTGATAACACGGCTGATGGCTTGCAAATGGCCAAAAAGAGCCGAACTTGATACTGTAAATTTCATAAAGCTATACTATTTAATTTTATATTATTTATTCTAATTACACCTATTATATTAGTAACCGACAAAAATAACAAAAGTATTTCCTTCCACAAAGAAATATTTTAAGAAAATAACCTTTTTATTGAAGGAATTTTGCTAAAAAATCGTAACTTCGCACCATTATTAAAACAAAACAATATGGAATTTACTGGAAAAATTATCGCTATACTACCGCAAAGAGGCGGAGTTTCAAAATCGGGCAACGAGTGGAAAGTGCAAGAATATGTCATCGAAGACCACGGACAATACCCTCGTAGAATGTGTTTTGATGTTTTTGGTGCAGATAAAATTGAACAATTCAACATTCAAATGGGCGAAGAACTAACCGTTTCTTTCGACATTGATGCGCGTCAATGGCAAGATCGTTGGTTCAACTCCATCCGTGCATGGAAAGTAGAACGTGCCGGTAGCGCACCTACCGACAACGGACAAGGAGTACCACCTCCACCAGCACCAACCGCAGCTCCCGACTTCCTTGCCGGTGATGCGAACGATGATCTTCCATTCTAAGAAGAAACAAAAGAGGATGACTTATAGTCATCCTCTTTTTTATTCCTTAATAGTTATTTCCAAACCATCGAAAGCGAAATGAATGTGCGGAGGTAGTTGCTTTGTAGCTTCAGCATGCAAACCTGCATGATGGCTCATGTGAATAAAATAGGTTTCCTTTGCACCGATGCGTTTAGCGGTTTCTATAGCTTCATCAATGCTTTGATGCGTAGGATGAGGTTTCGTTCGCAAAGCATTGATTACCAACACATCTACTCCATCGAGCATTCGGTATGATTCTTCCGGCATAGAAGTCATGTCGGTTACATATCCCAAAGCGCCTATGCGATATCCTAATATTGGTAATTTACCATGCATCACTTGTATGGGGTAAATGGTAGTTTCACCAATCTTGAACGCATCGCCCGGTGTTGCTACTTGAAGAAAAATCCGAGGCACACCTGGATATAAATTCTCACCAAAACAATATGGCATTCGCTCCTTCAGATGGGTTGCGGCATAGTCATCGGCAACAACAGGTATTTCGCCAAATTTACAAAAAGGTCGCAAGTCGTCTATGCCACCTACATGGTCGTAATGTTCGTGCGTTAGCAAAACGGCATCAAGTTTATGAAAAGTATCCAAACGCAACATTTGCTCACGAAAATCTGGCCCGCAATCTATTAGGATATGTTCATTATCGGTATGTAGCAAAGCTGATGTTCGCAAGCGCTTATCGCGAACATCGTTCGATGTACATACGGCACAATTACAACCTATTTCGGGTACTCCCGTTGAAGTGCCACTTCCTAATATTTGCAACTTCATTTTCCTATGCTTAAACGTTACATACTTGTATCTTCGTAGCGATACAATTCCCATTCATTAGACAAACGTCTGAAATAGTACACATTGGTGTAGCCATTCCCTATCCCATTTACACGCAATATTTTTATTGGCGATGCTTCCTCGTTTTGTTGTCCATAATCTATATTCGACAAGTAGGTTATGGGCAAAAGCGGTTGGAAAGCAAACCATTGTTCAATATCCAACGACGTTTCCAATATTGAAAATTCATCGTCAGGATCCAATGTTACATATTCCAATGGTAAACAAATGTGATTTCGTTGATAAATACTATCGTTCACAAAACGAGTATAGAAATCGACAAAATCGTTTTTCGTTTTCTTTCGGTTTTGTTCTATTATCCGTTTTAATGACCACATGCCTTGTTCGGAAACAAACTGAAAACGTTTACAAACATCTTCATTTAAGAGATACCAATCGAGCGAAACTTCGCTTTGAAGTGTATCACCAAAGGCTTCTAAATCATCTTCATTATCAAAGAGTAATGTATAACAACTTTCTAAAAGGAATAAGTTATCGTACTTCCACGATGCTTGAGAAAGTTGGTTGGTTTCACCATTGTGGATATAATCCAACGGAAACAGAATCCGTTCTTTTTGTAGCAATGAATCCGAAGCAAATGCAATTAAGAAATCATCGAATGATTCGTGCATTTGTTTCGCTTCAGGATATGTTTTATCATCAAAGATTTCTTGCATTTGCAATGAGTCGGACAAGGAGATATCAATGGTATCTATCTCCACCACTCCATTGACAAACAGATTGTTCTGTTGTTCCGTTTTTTGCGGCTGCTTACATCCGCAAAAAACAAATACACAGATAAGTAATGCAAGAATTCTACTCATTTTATTGATTAATATTTAACTTCACACGCAACTTTTCCAACATATCTTTGGTCATCGAATCCAAATCGAATTGAGGTTGCCAATCCCATTCGTTTCGTGCGCAAGAGTCGTCCAAACTATTTGGCCAACTATCGGCAATTGATTGTTTCAAAGGATCGACCGAATACTCCATCTCGAAATCGGGAACATACTTCTTAATGGCTTGGAAAATACCTTCCGGATCGAAACTCATTGCCGTAACATTAAACGCATTTCTATGTTTCAATCTTGCTGGTGCTGCCTCCATCAACGAGATAGCGGCATTGATAGCATCGGGCATATACATCATGTCCATGAAAGTACCTTCCTTAATTGGACAAACAAACTTCTCTCCCTTCACCGCTGAATAGAAAATATCCACGGCATAGTCGGTTGTACCACCTCCCGGAGGAGTTACGTTCGAGATAATACCAGGGAAACGCACCGAACGAGTATCTACTCCATATTTTGTATAGTAATAATCGCTTAACAATTCAGTAGTCACTTTTGTTACACCATACATAGTACGAGGGCGTTGAATAGTATCTTGTGGAGTGTTCACGCGCGGTGTTGCTTCGCCAAACGAGCCAATTGAACTCGGTGTAAACACCGCACAGTTATATTCGCGAGCCACTTCCAACACATTCCACAAGCCATCAATACCAATCTTCCATGCCATAGCCGGACGACTTTCGGCAACAACCGAAAGTAAAGCTGCAAGATTATATATAGTATCTATCTTAAATTGGCGGCACACAACCTCTATCGATTGACGATCGGTCACATCGGCAATAGCAGAAGGACCCGACGATTTCAATATACCTTGTGGTAATGCACTTGGGATGTATCCGGCAACAACATGATCGTCACCATAACGTTTACGCAACTCTAATGTTAGCTCCGAACCAATCTGACCGGTAGCGCCAATAACCAAAATGTTCTTCATACAAATGATTTTTTAATAGTTACATTATTTAGACGCACAAAGATACTGCATTTTTTTTCATTTTTCTATCAGTTTGCTATTGGAAATTCCAATAAAAATCATGTACTTTGCCTATCCTAAACTAAAAAGTATAAATCATAAGTAAAATAGCTATGTACGGAAAACTAAAAACACACCTTTGCAACACGCTTGCCGAGATTAAAGAAGCCGGACTTTATAAGAGCGAACGCTTGATTGAAAGCCCACAACAAGCTGTGATTGACGTAAATGGAAAAGAAGTGCTGAATTTTTGTGCAAACAACTATTTAGGCCTATCCAATCACCCACGTTTAATAAAAGCCGCCTCGAAAATGATGGAAGAACGCGGCTATGGAATGTCATCGGTACGTTTCATTTGCGGTACACAAGACATTCACAAGCAACTTGAAGAAGCTATTTCAAAATACTTCCACACAGAAGACACCATTCTCTATGCCGCATGCTTCGATGCCAATGGTGGTGTGTTCGAACCATTATTTACCGAAGAAGATGCCATCATCTCCGATGCTTTGAACCACGCCTCTATCATTGATGGTGTACGTCTATGCAAAGCTAAGCGATACCGCTATGCCAATGCCAACATGGAAGAGTTGGAAAAATGCTTGCAAGAAGCACAAGCACAACGCTTCCGCATCATTGTAACCGATGGCGTATTCTCTATGGATGGTAACGTAGCACCTGTTGACAAGATTTGCGACTTGGCCGAAAAATACGATGCATTGGTAATGGTAGATGAATCGCACTCGGCTGGTGTTGTTGGTCCTACCGGACACGGAGACAGCGAATTGTACAACACCTACGAACGCGTAGATATCTATACCGGCACTTTAGGAAAAGCCTTTGGTGGAGCAATGGGTGGTTTCACTACTGGTAAGAAAGAGATTATTGACTTGTTGCGTCAACGAAGCAGACCTTACCTCTTCTCAAACTCTGTAGCACCGGCAGTAATCGGAGCAAGCATTGAAGTGTTCAAGATGTTGGACGAGAGCAACGAATTGCACGACAAGTTGGTAGAAAACGTAAACTACTTCCGCGATAAAATGACCGAAGCAGGTTTCGATATCAAGCCTACACAAAGTGCTATCTGTGCCGTGATGCTATACGATGCAAAACTCTCTCAAGTATATGCCTCACGTATGCAAGAAGAAGGTATCTATGTAACCGGCTTCTACTATCCCGTTGTGCCTAAGGGAGAAGCACGTATCCGTGTACAACTATCAGCCGGACACAACCGCGAACACCTTGATAAATGTATCAATGCATTTATCAAAGTAGGTAAAGAATTAGACGTACTTAAATAAATAACCTAAAACAAAAAAACTTCCGAGAACCTCGGAAGTTTTTTGTTTATTCTATGCGTTGTCCCAATCGCTCATCTACTACACAAACACCGGCCGATTCGGCATGCGTAAGCATATCTACAATGGTAGATGCTTGCGATTCTTCCTCCACCTGTTCACGTACAAATCCCCACAAAAAGTCTTGAGTAGCATGATCTTTTTCTGATGAGGCAACATCGACAAGCATGTCAATCATTTTCGAAACCCGACACTCATGGTCGTACACTTGCTTGAAAATCTCGAGAGGCGTACCAAAATCATTTGGTACCACATCCAATTTATCCAACTTTACAACTCCTCCCCTACTAATCACGTATTCGGCCATCTTACATGCATGGCGATGCTCTTCAATAGCTTGCTTCTTCATCCAAACTGTCATACCCGGATACCCCTTGCGAGCAAGAAAAAACGACATAGCCAAATAGAGGTTCGACGACCATAACTCAGCTGTTATCTGTTCATTAATAGCCTTTTGCAATTTATCTGTAATCATACTTATATAAAAATTAAAAGTGAATCTATCCTATAAACAGATTCACTTTTATATTAGTTCAGTGGATTGACCACAGATAAAGCTAAATTAAGCTAATTCATCAGAGGTATATCCTTTTGGAAGCGCACGACAATTATATCCCGATGCCATTATCTCACCATAAGCACCTGCCGAACGTATGGCAAACAAATCGCCACGTTTGGCTTTATTCAAGCGAACATCTTTACCAAACACATCAGACGATTCGCATATCGGTCCTACTACATCATACACCTCAATCGCTTCGTCCGATGTAATATTATCTATCTGATGATAGGCTTGATAAAGAGCCGGACGAATCAAATCAGTCATACCTGCATCAAGGATGGCAAATTGTTTATTGTGTCCTTGCTTAACGTATAAAACTTTAGAAATCAGCGAACCACATTGTCCCACAACAGCACGACCAAGTTCGAAGTGTAAAGTTTGGTATGGACGTAATTTTAAATGCTTAGCATACGTAGCAAAGTAATCCTCAAAATCGGGAATAGATTCACTATCTGGCGCTTCGTATGAAATTCCTAAACCGCCACCTACATTTATATTTTCCACATAAATTTGGTGTTCATCCAACAAATCTTGCAACTCGTTAACACGATGACACAATGCTACGAAGTCGTCCATCTCCAAAATTTGCGAACCGATATGGAAATGCAATCCAATAAACTTCACATTGCTCATCGAAGAGGTTTTGTTAATGATAGGAATCATATCTTCCATACTGATACCAAATTTGTTTTCGGCAAGTCCAGTAGTGATGTTAGCATGTGTATGGGCACCTACATTCGGATTGATACGGAAAGCCACATTGGCAACTTTATTCTTCAATGCAGCCAATTCGTTGATAACCTCCAATTCGGCCAAAGACTCAACATTGAAGCAAAGAATATCATTGTCCAATCCTAAATTTATTTCCCAATCATCTTTTCCCACACCGGCATAAACAATCTTATCCGAAGGGAAACCTGCCTCCAAAGAAGCACGTACCACACCGCCACTTACGCAATCGGCACCCAATCCACTTTCGCATATTACGGACAAGACTTTCGGATTAGCATTGGCTTTAATGGCATAATGCACTTCAAAGTTTGCGTATTTAGCCACCTCGTTCGTAATGGCCGAGAGAGTTTTACGCAACAACGCTAAATCGTAATAATAGAATGGCGTGGGTAATTTCCTCAATTGTTCAATAGGAAATTGTCTATTCATACATGCTTAGTTATTAAACAACTGATCGCTAAGCGATTGAAGTGCAGCCTTCTTATCACATTCGCGCACCAAGAATGAAATATTGTAGTTGCTACCACCAAACGAAATCATACGCACTGGAATGTCGCGCATTGCATCGAGTGCTTTAGCTTCGAAACCTACATTTTCCCATTCCAAATCACCAACCACACAGACAATACACATATTATGGTCAACAGTAACAGTACCATATTTACGCAATTCATCCAAGATTTCATTCAAGTGCTTGGTATTATCAATTGACACAGAAACACCAACCTCTGAAGTACAAATCATATCGATAGATGTTTGATACTTCTCAAAGATTTCGAATACCTTGCGTAAGAAGCCGTGTGCCAACAACATTCTACTCGACTTAATCTTGATAGCAGTAATGTTTTCTTTTGCAGCAACAGCCTTAATCTTACCCTTTTCGGTTTCATTGGAAATCATTGTACCCTCTGCTTGAGGATCCATTGTATTCAATAAACGCACTGGGATATTAGCATACTTAGCAGGTTGGATACAAGTTGGGTGAAGAATCTTTGCACCAAAGTAAGCCAACTCGGCAGCTTCTTCAAAATGCAAATGACGCACGGGCGATGTTTTATCTACAATACGTGGATCATTGTTGTGCATACCATCAATATCTGTCCAGATTTGAATTTCGTCGGCCTTTACTGCAGCACCAATCAACGAAGCACTATAGTCACTACCACCTCTTTGCAAATTATCTACTTCGCCATACGCATTACGACAGATGAAACCTTGTGTAATGTAAATTTCAGCATCAGGATTTGCTTCTAACTGCTGAGCCAAACGTTCTTTGATATAAGGGAGGTCGGGTTCAGCATTTTTATCTGTACGCATAAAGTCGAGCGCAGGAAGTAACACCGATTTCACGCCTTGTTCTTGCAAATAGTAGTTTACCATTGTTGTAGAGAGCAATTCGCCTTGTGCCAATACAATACGTTCTTCGAACAAAGTAAACAAATCTTTAGTATATGAACGAAGCAACTCGAAACGTACCTTGAGCAATTCCATACCTTTTTGACGGAATTCCTCAGTTGAAAACAATTCGTTGATATGTTGTTTATATTTATTTTCCAAGCGGTTGATTACTTCATTAGCTCCATCAGGATTCTTTTTATGAAGATAATCAGAGATTTCGACCAAGGTATTGGTAGTCCCCGACATAGCCGACAACACTACAATCTTACGTTCTCCATCTGTAATCAGTTTTGCAACGTCTTTCATTCGTTGAGGAGAACCTACAGATGTTCCTCCAAACTTTAAAACTTTCATATACTTTTTGCTTATTAATTAATTTCTTCTACAATTTGATGATTCTCGCATCTGAATACACGTCCTGGATATTGTTCCAACAACTGCAAATTATGGGTAGTCATCACAACCAATGTTCCATCTTTTGTCAAATTATACAGCAATTCGGCGATGGCCTTGCCTGTTTCAACATCCAAATTACCGGTAGGTTCATCTGCTAAAATGATATCGGGCGAGTTCAATATGGCACGAGCAATCACAATACGTTGTTGTTCGCCACCAGATAGTTCATTGGGCAGTTTATATCCTTTGTTGTTCATTCCCACTTGTTTCAGCACCTCTTCGATACGGTCTTTCATCTCGCCTTTATGTTTCCAACCAGTAGCACGAAGTACAAACTCTAAGTTTTCATAAACCGAACGGTCTGTCAACAATTGAAAATCTTGAAAAACAATACCCAATTTTCTGCGCAATTGTGGAATGTGTTTACGTTTAATTTTACACATATCATAACCCATCACCTCGGCATTACCCGAAGCAATTTCAAGCTCGCCGTAAAATGTCTTGAGCAAACTTGTTTTTCCCGAGCCAACCTTGCCTATCAGATATACCAATTCACCCTTTTTAAGGTCCAAATCTACATTTTCCAATACCGATAGCTCTTGCTGACAGATGGTTACATCGGTGTATTTAATCAACGTATCTTCCATAATGGCACATTAATGTTTCTTCCAAGTAACGCTATGACGCTCCATCAATTCACGCGCCAAATCTTCAATGCGATAACCTTTCGATGTTAATAAAACGATTAAGTGATACAACAAGTCGGCACCTTCGTAAATCAGTCGTTCGTCGGTTCCGTTGCATGCTTCAATCACGGTTTCTACAGCCTCTTCGCCTACCTTTTGAGCCATCTTGTTTACACCCGATTGAAACAAACTGGTTGTATATGAGCCTTCGGGCATTTCTGCATGGCGTTTGTCTATAAAGTCTTGCAATGATTTGAAGAACATAACAGGTTGTTCGTTTTTCTCACCCCAACAAGTATCTGTTCCTGTATGGCAAACCGGTCCAACCGGATTTACTTGAATCAACAATGTGTCATTATCACAATCGTTTTTGATGGATACTACATGCAAGAAGTTTCCACTCTCCTCACCTTTTGTCCACAAACGATTCTTTGTGCGGCTAAAGAATGTCACCTTTCCGCTTTCTACGGTTTTATCATAAGCCTCCTTATTCATAAAACCAAGCATCAATACCTTTTGAGTCTCTGCATCTTGGATAATTGCAGGAATCAATCCATTCATCTTTTCAAAATCTAACATCATTTTGTCTGTTATATTTATATATTCTTTGTTATCTCACACTTATTCCGTTGGCGCAAAGATACGACTTTAAATCGGGAATTTTTATCTCTCCGAAATGAAATACGCTTGCTGCCAATGCTGCATCGGCCTTACCGATAGTGAAAGCATCGCGAAAATGCTCCATATTACCCGCTCCACCCGATGCAATGATAGGAATTTTCAAATCTGCTGCCAATTGAGCTAAAGCCTCGTTTGCATAACCTGTCTTAACGCCATCATGGTCCATACTTGTAAACAACACTTCGCCAGCACCTCTCTCTTGTGCTTCGTAAGCCCACGACATCAACTCTTTATCCGTTTCCACACGGCCACCATTCAAGTAGCACTTCCAACCATTATCAGTTTGCTTGGCATCGACTGCCAACACACAAACTTGCGAACCAAAATGCTTGGCAATGTCATCTATCAATTGCGGTTGTTTGATAGCTGCCGAGTTGATGGAAATTTTGTCGGCTCCTGCACTGAGCAGGCGATCCACATCGCTCAATTCGTGAATGCCACCACCCACAGTAAATGGGATACTGATATTTGCAGCTATACGTTTCACCAAGTCGGCAAACGTTTTTCGTCCTTCAAAGCTTGCTGTGATATCCAAGAACACCAATTCGTCGGCACCTTGTTCACTATAGGCACGTGCCAACTCAACCGGATCACCAGCCTGTCGTAAGTTGACAAAGTTGGTTCCCTTTACGGTTTGTCCGTCTTTAATATCCAAGCAAGGAATAATTCTTTTCGCTAACACCTTATTATATATAATTAGTGATTCGACATAATTAGTTTTTCCAGCTCTTTCAACGATATTCTACCTTCGTAAAGAGCTTTTCCAAATATCACGGCCGGCACTTCGGCTTCTTGCAAAGCATAAATATCGTCCATGTTACTTACACCACCACTTGCTATCAAGTAGAGGTCGGGATATTGTTGTAATATCTCCTTATACAATTGGATGGATGGACCTTGAAGCATACCATCACAATCAATATCGGTACATATCACCTTATTAATACCTTTGGCAATGTATTCACCCAAAAAAGGAAACAATTCACAATTGCTCGATTCCATCCAACCGCTTACTGCAATCATTCGGTTCTTCACATCAGCACCTAGGATGATGCGTTCACTGCCATACTTAGCCAACCAAGATGAGAACAACTCCGGATTCTTCACGGCAATACTTCCACCTGTCACCATCTGTGCACCACTTTCGAAAGCTATTCGCAAATCGTCGTCGCTCTTCACACCTCCACCAAAATCGACAATCAACGATGTGCTTGAAGTGATTTGCTCCAACACACGATAGTTGACAATGTGATGCGATGCAGCTCCATCCAAATCGACAACATGCAATCGTTTGATGCCGTGAGCCTCAAACTCCTTAGCCAATTCGGCAGGATTCTCTCCATACACCTTTTTGCTATTATAGTCCCCTTTCGACAAGCGAACGCATTTTCCGTCGATAATGTCAATGGCAGGTATTAATTCTATCATAATTCCAAGAAGTTTTTAAGTATCCGTTCGCCTACGCTTCCACTCTTTTCCGGATGGAACTGGGTAGCATAGAAATTGTCCTTATGAAGGGCTGCACTGAATGGATGAATATAATCCGTTGTTGCTGCGGTATACTCATTTACAGGCACATAGTAGCTATGGACGAAATAAACAAATTCATCCTTATCAAACCCGTTGAACAATGCACTATTGGTATCGGTAATGGTGTTCCAACCCATGTGGGGCACTTTATCTTCATGACGTTTCGGAACAAAGCGCTTCACCTCAGCATCAAATATTCCCAAACAATCTGCATTGCCCTCTTCCGAGTGTTTACACATCAACTGCATGCCCAGACAGATGCCCAACACCGGTTGCTTTAGGTCCTTTATAAGTTTATCCAATCCGGTAGCCTTCAAATGCTCCATAGTAGTTTCGGCCTCTCCCACTCCGGGAAAGATTACCTTATCAGCCGAACGAATAACAGCCGGATCGGCCGAAATCTCTGCTTCCACGCCAAGTCTTTTCAGTGCATAATCCACAGAGCATATATTACCTGCATTGTATCGTATGATTACTACCTTCATAAATTGTATCAATTGAAAATGACTGTCTTATTCTTGTATGCCAACACTTTGCGATCGATGTGTTTTTGTACGGCGCGCGACAAGACGATTTTTTCCAAATCCTTTCCTTTATTAATCAAGTCTTGCACAGTATCCTTGTGTGTGATACGCACTACATCTTGTTCAATGATAGGACCGGCATCCAACTCAGTTGTTACATAGTGACTGGTTGCACCGATAATCTTCACACCACGTTCAAATGCAGCATGATATGGCTTTGCACCCACAAAAGCAGGCAAGAACGAATGGTGAATATTGATAATTTTGCTTGGATAGGCTTCAATCATTTTTTCGGAAATCACTTGCATATAGCGAGCCAACACAATAAAGTTCACACCATTCTCTTTCAACAATTCCATCTCCTTAGCCTCTTGCTCGGCCTTATTCTCTTTAGTGATGGGGAAAACATGGAATGGGATACCAAAACGGTCGGCCACATGCTGCAAATCTGGGTGATTACTAATAATCAATGGAATTTCCACATCCCATTCGCCAGCTGTGTAACGAGCCAACAAGTCGTATATGCAGTGCGACATCTTTGAAACAAAAATAGCCATTCGAGGCTTGCGGTCAGAGAAATAAATGCGATACTTCATATCGTACTTTTGCGCATACAATGTATCGAAATAATCTTCTACCTTTTCTTGTGGAATCAAGAAGTTTTCCAACTCCCATTCAATACGCATAAAGAACTCTTTCTCTTCTCTATCTACATATTGATCCAAATATACAATGTTTCCTTTATTAATCGTTATAAAATCTGTTACAGCAGCCAAAATGCCCGGTTTGTCAGGGCAGTGAAGTAATAATTTAGCAGTCTTCATTCTATATATAAGGGTTAATTCTATACAACAATTTACAATACTTTTATTTTTGAGGGGACAAAGATAGCCATTTATTACCAAATAAAGAAATTATCAAGCAAAAAGTTTAATATTTCGTTCAAATTGCGACATTAAGCACTAAAATTCTATACATAAACCAAAGCATACGTAATAAAATGCTCAAAATGAATACATAAGCAAAAACTTAACAAAAAAGCTATAAAAAACTTGCCGACAAGTATTGCAGATTCCAAAGAAATAACTACCTTTGCACCGCAATCGCAAGAAAGCAACCCAGCATGGTGTGGTAGTTCAGTTGGTTAGAATACCTGCCTGTCACGCAGGGGGTCGCGGGTTCGAGTCCCG
>JAFYML010000239.1 GCA_017556595.1 Bacteroides sp. | reverse complement strand
ATCGAACGAAGTCGATGGCATGGAGTGGGGTACTTTGATGGATGGCAATCGTGAAGCACCGGTGTTGATGTACAATGGACAATGCATAGATCCTATGAAATTGGTGTGGAGCAAAGTAAAAAATGCTGAGCCAATTGATTTGGTGGAAATCTATAAAAAGATATTGTAAGTGCCCAAGAGAAAATTTCCATTAAGGGAAAATATATTTTCAGTTAAGGGTAATATTAAAGCAGACGAATGATACCTATTTTACAAGTAGAAAACCTAACGAAATCGTTTGGCGATTTAGTACTTTTTCAAGACATATCATTTGGATTGTCCGAGGGGCAACGTGTAGGCTTAATTGCTAAAAACGGCACCGGAAAATCCACACTTTTAAATATTCTTTCGGGAAAAGAGGGATACGATGATGGAAAGATTACTTTCCGACGCGACTTGCAAGTGGGATACCTTGAGCAAGATCCTAACTATCCTGAACACCTCACCGTGCTCGAGGCTTGTTTTCATCATGGAAATGCCGTTGTGCAACTCATAAAAGAGTATGAACGGTGCATGGAAACCGAAGGGCATCCCGGCCTTGACGAACTACTTACCCGAATGGATAGCGCGAAGGCTTGGGAGTATGAGCAAAAAGCAAAGCAAATTCTTTCGCAACTGAAAATCAATGATTTTAGTCAGCCGATAAAGCAACTGTCTGGCGGGCAATTAAAGCGTGTAGCATTGGCCAATGCTTTGATTACTGAACCCGATTTGCTCATCCTTGACGAGCCAACCAATCACCTTGATTTGGATATGACCGAATGGCTCGAAGAGTATCTTCGACGCTCAAATCTTACCTTGTTGATGGTGACGCACGACCGTTATTTCCTTGATCGTGTATGCTCGGAAATTATGGAAATAGATAATCGTACAACCTATCATTATAAAGGAAATTATAGCTACTATTTAGAAAAACGACAAGAGCGTATCGAGGCTAAAAGCGTGGAGATTGAACGTGCTAACAACTTGTATCGTACAGAGTTGGAGTGGATGCAACGAATGCCGCAAGCACGCGGACATAAAGCACGCTATCGTGAAGAAGCTTTCTACGAATTGGAAAAGGTAGCCAAACAACGCATGGATAGCCGGAATGTGAAACTTGACGTGAAGGCATCGTATATTGGTAGTAAGATTTTTGAGGCCGACCATTTATCGAAAGCATATGGTGATTTGAAAATACTCGACGATTTTTCTTACATCTTTGCGCGTTACGAAAAGATGGGTATCGTAGGAAATAATGGTACCGGAAAATCGACGTTCATCAAGATTCTTATGGGGTTGGTAAAGCCCGATAGTGGTGTGCTGGACGTGGGCGAAACGGTACGTTTTGGTTATTACTCACAAGAAGGGCTTCAGTTCGATGAGCAAATGAAAGTGATTGATGTTGTGCAAGATATAGCCGAAGTGATTGAGTTGGGTAATGGAAAACAACTCACGGCATCACAATTTCTTCAACACTTCCTTTTTACTCCCGAAACGCAACATAGCTATGTCTATAAATTGAGTGGGGGAGAGCGACGTCGTCTTTATCTTTGCACGGTATTGATGCGCAACCCAAACTTCTTGGTATTGGATGAGCCGACAAATGATTTGGATATTGAAACATTAGAATGGTTAGAAAAATTTAT
>JAFYML010000002.1 GCA_017556595.1 Bacteroides sp. | reverse complement strand
TACGGTAAGGAAGTTGGCGAACCTAAGCAAACTAGCGGTAAGCAAGAATTGTACGAAGCAATCCTTAACATGTATTGCTAATCAATCCCACATAGAGCCAAAAGGGGCAACCCTTTTGGCTCTTTTTTTGTATCATATTCAATCTTTGTGTTCATGAATAACACAGATAAAGGTAGTAAACTCTACCTCTTTGGAATCGTGTTGGTTGCTGTGGTAGGCGGATTGCTATTTGGTTACGACACAGCAGTAATCTCTGGAGCAGAAAAGGGCCTTCAAGCCTTCTTTATGGGTGCTTCAGATTTTGTTTATACCGACGGACTTCATGGCATTACCTCATCCAGTGCACTTATCGGTTGTATCATTGGTAGTGCAATCTCTGGTTACTTTGCATCAAACTTCGGACGTAAGAAGTCACTCTTCTTTGCCGGCGTTTGTTTCTTCCTTTCGGCATTAGGCTCATACTATCCCGAATTTTTGTTCTTCGAATATGGTAAGCCTACATACAGCTTGCTCATGGCCTTCAATGCATACCGCGTATTGGGTGGTATTGGCGTAGGTTTGGCATCAGCCATCTGCCCTATGTACATTGCCGAAGTTGCTCCAAGTAACATCCGTGGTACCTTGGTATCTTGGAACCAATTCGCCATCATCTTCGGTCAGTTGGTAGTTTACTTTGTGAACCTCGTTATTTTGGGCGATCACATTGCACCAGTTATCGAAAAGACAGCCGAAGGCCTCAATGCCATTACAAACGGTGCGTTGCTTGCAGGCGATGCCAATTGGAGCATCACTACAGGTTGGCGCTTGATGTTTGGTAGTGAAGCCGTTCCTGCAGGTTTGTTTGCATTGATGATTCTCCTTGTTCCCGAAACCCCACGCTATTTAGCTATGACAGGTAAGGACGAAAAGGCACTTGCAGTATTGAGCAAAATCAATGGCATTACTCGCGCTAAGGAAATCCTTGCAGAGATTAAGGCTACAGCCCAAGAAAAGACCGAACGTCTCTTCACTTATGGTTGGTTGGTTATCTTCATGGGTATCATGCTCAGCGTGTTCCAACAAGCCGTTGGTATCAATGCCGTGCTCTACTTTGCACCACGCATTTTCGAAAGCATGGGCTTGGGTAACCCAATGATGCAAACAGTAATGATGGGTATTGTGAACATTCTCTTCACCCTCTTGGCTATCTTCACCGTAGAGAAATGGGGTCGCAAACCATTGCTCATCTCAGGTTCTATCGGTATGGCTATCGGTGCTTTCGGTGTAGCCCTTTGCAACATCGTTACAGGTATGCCAGCCATCGTATCGGTACTTAGCATTATGATTTACAGTGCATCGTTTATGTTCAGTTGGGGCCCTATCTGCTGGGTATTGATTTCAGAAATCTTCCCCAACACCATCCGTGGTGCAGCTGTGGCTATTGCCGTTGCCTTCCAATGGATATTCAACTTCATCGTTTCATCTACCTTCCTTCCTATGTACAACATGCGTTTGGGCGATATGGGCGAAAACTTCGGCCACATGTTTGCCTACGGTCTCTACGGCATCATCTGCGTAGCAGCCGCCATCTTTGTATGGAAGTTGGTTCCTGAAACTAAGGGCAAAACCCTCGAAGACATGACCAAACTTTGGAAAAAGAAATAATCCGTATTATTTCATACTATTTTTTCACCCCACATCTTTACGAAGGTGTGGGGTGAATTACATATAGATATGAAGTAAGTATATTTTATTTTGTCAGATTATCACCATTTTATACAATTATAACGGCATATAGTAATATGTTGTAAAGCTAGCTTCTAATGATAATATTTCCTATTTATTTTGCTATTTGATTTATTAAAGT
>JAFYML010000238.1 GCA_017556595.1 Bacteroides sp. | reverse complement strand
GAGTTAACTTCCTCTACGCTCATTCGCTTAATGGCTGCATTGATAGAGTCGGGGGTAAGCGCTTTCAGCGAAATGTTTGCCGTAATGTTGCGCAAATTCAAGTGGTTGGTATTGAATTTTCCCGGTGTACTATCTGCACTTTGCAAGTCGTAGGATAAGTTTCCTCGTCGCAACAACACCGAATTGATGCGAAGATTCAAGTCATTTTCCTTCTGAGTAGTATCTTTTGGCACCAATGCATCGAGCAAAAACTGAAAATTGGTTGGCGAATCCAAGTTTTCTTTCCGAAGAAACGCATCAAACCCATACAATTGGATATTGTTGATGGAAATTTTTCCTTGAAACAACGGAAATACATCAAATCGTGTTGCTACACGAGCCACTTGCAACATCTCGGTATCGTTTTGGTCGTACAATTGAACATTCTCCAACATAACCCTATTGAACAACCCCACTTCTATGTTGCCTATTTCAACCGTGCTACCCAATTCTTCCGACAATTCGCGGGATAGATACGAAGCGAGTTGCCGCTGAACATACGGTATGTTCAACAACAATATGGCCCCAATGTAAATAGTTAGAAATAGGCCTATTACCCAATATGTTACTCGCTTAAAAGTATTGATAGCTATTCTTTTTTAATATTTTCGCGAACAAAAATAAGAAATAATACGTAAAGAATCTACTTTTATCATTACTTTTGCGCAAGAAAATAATTATATTAATGAGTACAATTATATTAGGAATTGAATCATCGTGCGACGACACATCGGCTGCTATCATTAAAGACGGCTATTTGCTTTCGAATGTAGTAGCTAGTCAAGCCGTTCACGAATCATACGGCGGAGTAGTGCCCGAATTAGCTTCGCGCGCCCACCAACAAAACATCGTTCCAGTGGTAAATGAAGCGATGAAAAGGGCAAATATTACCAAAGAAGAGCTTAGCGCCGTTGCCTTCACTCGTGGCCCTGGGTTAATGGGGTCGTTGCTTGTAGGCGTATCGTTTGCTAAAGGCTTTGCTCGTTCGCTTGGCATACCAATGATTGACGTTAATCACCTAACAGGACACGTTTTAGCCAATTTTATTAAAGTGGAAGGTGAAGAGAGCGTTCACCCTAAATTCCCTTTCCTTTGCTTGTTGGTATCGGGTGGAAACTCGCAAATTATCCTTGTAAAGGCATACAACGACATGGAAATCCTTGGTCAAACCATCGACGATGCCGCCGGAGAAGCTATCGACAAATGCTCGAAAGTAATGGGATTGGGCTATCCCGGTGGTCCTATTATCGACCGATTGGCTCGTCAAGGAAACCCTAAAGCATACACTTTCAGCAAACCGCATATTCCCGGCTTGGATTATAGCTTTAGTGGATTAAAGACATCGTTCCTCTACTCATTACGCGATTGGATGAAAGACGATCCCGATTTTATCGAACATCACAAAGAAGACCTTGCCGCCTCGCTCGAAAATACAATAGTAGAAATCTTAATGGACAAATTGCGCAAAGCTGCTAAGAAGTACAATATCAAGGAGGTAGCTGTTGCCGGAGGCGTTTCGGCTAATACCGGATTGCGCAATGCTTTCTACGACCATGCAAAGCGTTTCGGTTGGCAAGTTTACATACCCAAGTTCGGTTATACCACCGATAATGCCGCAATGATTGCCATTACCGGATACTATAAGTTCTTGGACAAAGATTTCTGTCCAATGGAAGCTCCAGCATACTCTCGCGTAACTTTAGAATAACGCCATGAAACGACTTGCCGAAGAATTAGGAAAATTACTCCTTGAAAAAGGACTGACACTATCCACCGCCGAAAGTTGCACGGGTGGGGGAATAGCATCGGTTATTACCTCCATTTCCGGCAGTTCGGAATACTTTAAAGGTGGCATTGTAGCCTATGCCAACGAAGTCAAAATATCCCTCTTGGGAGTAAGCGAAACGACGTTAGAAAAGCATGGCGCGGTGAGCGAAGAAACCGTATGCGAAATGGTAAAAGGTGCGATGAAATCAATGAAAACGAGTTGCGCCATCGCTACTTCGGGTATAGCCGGTCCTGGTGGAGGAACCCCTACAAAACCTGTAGGTACAATTTGGATAGCCGTGTCGTGCAACGATAAGATTGTTACGAAGAAATTGCAAGGCGACAATGGACGCGAAAAAAACACCCAAAACAGTATCGAAAAGGCACTTTCTTTGCTCATTGAGCACTTAAAATAAGGAAAAACACTATTAAACAGAGAATTATTTTACGAAAAACTTGCGTAATTAATATAAAAGCACTTACTTTGCGCTCTGTTTGAAGGAATAACCCGTTTGAAACTATAAAAACTAAGATAGAAATGTCAAAGATTTGTCAAATTACCGGAAAGAAAGCCATGATTGGCAACAACGTTTCACACTCTAAGAGAAGAACTAAGAGAACTT
>JAFYML010000237.1 GCA_017556595.1 Bacteroides sp. | reverse complement strand
GGTTGATAAGTGCTAAAGAAGCCTCTCTGCCTATTGAAATAGGAGATGTCACACCCGGAAATAGCACCATATCGCGTAGAGGCAACAAGGGAATGTTGTCAAAATCGGTATGTTCCATTTCTGTGTCGCTGACGTCTCTGATTTCAGTAATGATTGGTCCTATGGTTACTTTACAATCGTTGGAGTCTAAAAAATTATCGTTAAATATGTTGTTCATACAATGTTAAAAATACAATTACCAAAATAGTATGCAAAGTTACAGAAAAAATCATAATCTGCAAAGTCTTTTTTTTGTTGAAGGAATTTTCGCTATTAATATTTATCGGTTAGATTAAGCGCTTGGAATAGGATATGGATGATAGCAGATATTTTGTAATGTCGGTCATAAAGCTTGGTTATAATTGCATAAAAAATCGTCTTGAAAGTTTAATGCTTCCAAGACGATTTCCGTATTAACTCCTAATTATTATGGTTGTGTGTCAGATTACCAGATAATAACTTGTTCGCTTTGAGGACGGAACATTTTGTCGCCTTCCTTAATGCCGAATGCTTCGATGAATGGCTGAATATTTTTAAGAGTCACGTTTACACGGTTGACGCCGAGTGAGTGAACGTCGCCGGATGTGAGTGAACGGATTTCAGCTTCACGAATGTTTTGAGCCCAAAGGTTAGCATAGTTCATATAGAATACTTGCATAGGTGTATAACCATTGATTTTAGCTTCTTCGCTATTGATGTCAACGCCTTTATTCTTTTGTGAATCAAGGAATGCAGTGCGTGACACGCGAAGACCACCTTGGTCAGCAATATTTTCACCTAATGTATATTCGCCGTTAGCGAAGAGACCAGGGAGGATTTCCACTTGGTTGAATTGATCTACGAGAATTTGTGACAATTGTTTGAATGCTTCAGCATCTTCTTCTGTCCACCAATTCTTCATGTTACCATCAGCATCGAAGTTACAACCTTGGTCGTCGAAACCGTGAATCATTTCGTGTCCGATTACAACGCCGATACCACCATAGTTTTCAGCATCGCTTGCTTCTGCATCAAAGAATGGTGCTTGAAGGATACCTGCTGGGAATACGATTTCGTTAGCCAATGGGCTGTAGTAAGCGTTTACAGTTTGAGGAGTCATGCCCCATTTTGTTTTGTCAACAGGTTTGCCCCATTTAGCCAATTCTTTCTTTTGGTGCCACATAGACGCATTGTGGCAGTTTTCATAATATGAAAGGTTAGGATCGATTTCCATTGTTGTATAGTCTTCCCATTTGTCAGGATAACCGATTTTAACAGTGAATGCACTAAGCTTATTGATTGCTTTAAGTTTTGTTTCGCTGCTCATCCATGGAAGTTCGATGATGTGTTTGCCAAGAGCATTGCGAAGGTTTTCTACAAGTTCAAGCATGTATTGCTTAGATGATTCAGGGAAATATTTTTCTACATAAAGTTGGCCGATAGCTTCTCCCATAAGTCCTTCTGTAGCGCTAAGAGCACGTTTCCAACGAGGTTGTTGTGCAGAAACACCACTCATCACTTTGTTGAATTCAAATGACGCATTAGTGAAGTCGTCGCTAAGCTTGCTTGCTGCTTGGCGAACATATTGCCACAAGTAGTAGTCCTTGATTTCACGATCTGTAAGAGAGCCGATAAGGTTGTTGGCTTGAGCAACTGAGCTGAGTTCTGTTACGATGACTGTTTCAGGGCTTTCGATTCCCATTGTTTCGATGAAGAAACGATCCCAAGGGATATTGGCATACATTTCTTTGAGTTGTTGGAATGTACGAACGTTGTACATCGCAGGAAGATTGCGGCTTTGTTCTCGAGTCCATGCAGAGTCAGCGAGAGCAGTTTCAATCTTCATGACATTCTTCATGATACGGTTTGCATTCTTCTTAGAGTAACCTGCGAGAATCATGTTGTCAACGATGAGTTTTTTATATGCTTCGCGTACTTCTTTATTGCGTTTGTCGTTAAGAAGATAGTAATCGCGGTCGCCAAGAGTCATACCGCCACTTGAAACGTACATTGCATAAACTTTGCTGTTGCCAAGGTCTTCCATTGGACCAGCACCAAAGAATGGGCTTGCATAATTAGCATGAATCCACAAAAGTAGGTCAGTCATGCCTTCGTGTGTTGTATTTTCGATTTTAGCCAAATCCGCTTTGATCGGTTCAGCTCCTTCGCGATTACGGCGAACGCTGTCCATTGCTTGTTCGTAGATAGTTGCTACTTTGAAAGCAACAGAACCTTTTTCTGGATTGCTTGCAGCAAGATTAAGAACGATGTTCTTAATACGATTGTTGCTTGAATCTGTAAGAATGTTGAATTGACCATAACGAGAATATTCAGGAGTCAATTGGTTTGCTTCCATCCATCCGTTATTTACAAATTTGTAGAAGTCTTCGCCCGCAGAAACAGTCTTGTCAAAGAAATCTGGGTTAAGACTTTTCATTTGCTCTTTAGCTTCAGCATTTGTGCCGATGCATAAAGCCGCGATAGCCAATAAGGCTGATTTAAAAAATTTCATAGATGTAAAAATTTTAAGTTATATTGATTTATATTATTCTTCATCATCATCTTCTTCGCCAGGCATTGGTGGACGATATTCGAGGATGTCGCCCGGCTGACAATCAAGCTCCTTGCATATAGATTTAAGAGTGGAAAAACGAATAGCTTTTGCTTTTCCGGTTTTTAATATTGAAAGGTTTGATGGCGTTATTTTCATGCGTTCAGAAAGCTCTCCGAGTGATATTTTACGTTTAGCCATCATCACGTCTAAATTTACTATAATAGGCATAATAGAAGTGTTTTTTAGATGGTTAATTCTTGTTCTTCTCTCATTTGTATGCCCTTGGCCCATATTTGCGCCATGAGAAGTGAAACCAATCCTATGAGGATGTATCCCCAAGGAAGTTGCCAATAGTAACTATAGGTGTAGCCTGATAGTTCGTAAGGAAGTCGGGCAACGATGATTTCACCATAAATGCCTGATATGATGTTGACTAATGCGAGTGATAGCATCAGTATTCCAAGTTGGCGTAGTAGTTTGACGTTGCATCGTTCGAACACTTTGTTGCGATTGATGTTGTTAATCAGTCGGATAAACTTGATTATCATTACAATTACAATCGCTAAGACTATCAATCCGTAGATGAGATTTACGATGATGTATGATTTAGGAACCATGTCGTTGGGCACGAAGATAGATCCTTTGTTAATTGTGAATTGGAGAACGTTGCCGTTGGTGGTGTCGAGTAGGGAGTCGGGAGAGTTGGTAATCTTTTCGATTGATGGAGTGAACGCCAATGCCAATGGTGTGTTTTCGTTAAGAGTTTTGTTTGACAATGTATCGCATTCAGCTGATTGCAAGCCTTGATTGAGGCCAACACCGAAGTAATAGCCAAACTGGTAGGTCGGCAAGATGATTGATGCCAAAATCACGCTGATAATGGCGATGCACAATATATTGATTACTTTTTTCATCGAAAGAAATATTGGAATTTGTGATTTATTTGTTGCAAAGGTATATAAAATATTTTGATATCGCAAATATTTTGTTGTTTTTCGATATATCTATGTTGTTTTTTATCTGAGGCTAATAGTTTAGTATATGGATGTGGATGGTGCGAACTAAAAGTATATTGGTAAAAAATAATGAGACCACATCATGCGATGTAGTCTCATTGATATAGAACTTATGAAATTTTATATTCTATTATTATTTAAGTGCTGCTTGCACTGCATCGTTTGGAACCATTTCTTCTTTGAAGATGTAAGCACCTGTCTTTGGAGATTTCTCCATAATGATCACCTTGCTATAAGTACGACCTTCACCTTTCTGCAACGATGCGACGGTTTTCTTTGCCATAGTTGAGTATTCTTATTTGATTTCTTTGTGAATAGTGTATTTCTTCAAAATAGGGTTGTATTTCTTCAACTCCATTCTCTCGGTAGTGTTCTTTCTATTCTTTGTAGTAATATAGCGAGATGTACCGGGCATACCGCTTGCCTTGTGTTCAGTGCACTCAAGGATTACTTGAACTCTATTACCTTTAGCTTTCTTTGCCATAGTTTTACCTTGCGTTTATTACATTAAAATGATAATACTTTAATATCTCTGAAATCGATGTATCCCTTTGCTTCAGCTTGTTTAAGAGCTGCATTGAGACCGATTTTGTTGATTGTGCGAAGACCGCGAGCTGATACGTTCAACAAAATCCACAAATCTTCTTCTACCCAGTAGAATTTCTTAGTAAACAAGTTCACATCAAAAGTTCTCTTGGTTCTTCTCTTAGAG
>JAFYML010000236.1 GCA_017556595.1 Bacteroides sp. | reverse complement strand
GGTCGGACACTAAAAGCAATGCACCTGTGGGTATTTTATTAGCAAATCCGCACACAAACAAGGTAGCCGTTTCCATATCTACTGCCATTGCTTTGGTTTCCAAGAGTTGTCTTTTAAACTCAACATCATGTTCCCAAATGCGTCGGTTAGTGGTATATACAGTGCCAGTCCAGTAATCCATACCATTATCTCGAATTGTCGATGAAACGGCACGTTGCAACATAAATGCGGGTAAAGCGGGAACAATAGCCGGTAGATAATCGTTCGATGTTCCCTCTCCTCTTAGCGCAGCAAGCGGTAAGATAAAATCGCCTATCTCGGCTTTCTTATTGATACCACCGCATTTACCTAAGAAAAGGCAAGCCTTTGGTTTAATAGCACTTAGCAAATCCATAATAATTGCTGCATTGGGACTTCCCATTCCGAAATTGATGATAGTCATACCATTTGCAGTAGCCGAAATCATATTGGCATCCTTCCCTAAAATAGGCACATTAAAGTAGTCGGCAAATATTTCCACATACTTGTCGAAGTTTGTTAGCAATATATAAGGTTCGAATTCATCCAATTGACGTTTTGTGTATCGCGGCAACCAATTCTCAACAATTTCTTCTTTTGTTTTCATAGGAATTTATTAAATTTGTATCCCAAATAAAGGATGCTAAGTATTCAACTTACAAAAGTAGTAAATGTTATCGTTAAACCTGCCAAAAATTGAAGTTAAAATTACTTCAAACAACGGAAAATATGCAATATTCGATGTCTTGCGACGTCGATATGTAGCATTAACGCCCGAAGAGTGGGTTCGCCAACACTTTGTTCACTACCTGATTCATCACAAAGGATACCCCCAATCGTTGATGGCCAACGAAGTACAAGTAGCACTAAACGGAACAAAAAAGCGTTGCGACACGGTACTATATCAACGCGACCTTAGTGCTCGAATGATTATTGAATACAAAGCGCCAGATGTAGAAATTACGCAAGCCGTTTTCGACCAAATTACTCGCTACAATATGGTATTGAAGGTAGATTACCTTATTGTTAGCAACGGCATGCAACACTATTGTTGCAAACTTGATTATCAAAGTAATAGCTATACTTTCCTACGCGATATTCCTTGCTACAATTCGTTGTAATTACACCATAAAAAAGGGGTTGTGCTAATTAACACAACCCCTTTTACTTATTTCTTACCAATATATGCTTATTCAGCAGCTTCCTTTGAAGTTCTTCTTCTTCTGGTTCTTTCCTTTGGTTCTGCCTTAACTTCTGCAGTTACGCCAGCTAATTCTGGGTCAATCATAATGCGACCGCAATATTCGCAAACGATGATTTTCTTGCGCAAACGTATATCCAATTGTCTCTGAGGTGGGATTTTGTTGAAGCAACCACCACAAGCATCGCGTTGCACGTAAACGATACCCAAACCATTGCGTGAGTTCTTACGAATACGCTTGAACGATTGAAGCAAACGAGGTTCAATCTTCACTTCGAGTTCCTTCACCTTTTCTCTAAGTTTTTCTTCCTCTTGCTTTGTTTCAGCAACGATTTCTTCGAGTTCAGTCTTCTTCAACTCCAAGTCCTTATTACGTTCATCGAGCAAAGCTTCGCTATTTTCCAACTCTTTACCCTTTTCTTGTTCTTGGAAAGTGAATTCCTTGATACGTTTTTCGCAAAGTTCTATTTCGAGTGTTT
>JAFYML010000235.1 GCA_017556595.1 Bacteroides sp. | reverse complement strand
GGCACTTCGGTATAGGTAAACTCGCCCACCGAATCCACGCCACCGGCACAACCGATGAAGAGTTCGCCTTCGTCTTCCGAATCCAAGTTCAGCAAAATGTCGCCACTGATAAAGCCCTCTTTCAAAGCGAAAGCACCGGTAAGGCCGGTTTCTTCATCCACGGTAAAGAGGCATTCGATAGGGCCATGCTTCAACGTATCGTCACTAAGCACCGCCAATTGTGTAGCCACACCAATACCATTGTCGGCACCCAAGGTAGTACCTTTAGCGCGAAGCCATTCGCCATCAATAACGGTTTGAATAGGGTCGGTCAAGAAGTCGTGTTCCACATCGTTGTTCTTTTCACACACCATGTCTATGTGCGATTGCAACACAACGGTTTTACAATCTTCCATACCCTTTGTTGCCGGTTTCTTTATCAACACATTTCCGGCTTCATCTATTTTAGTTTCCAATTGGTGCTTTTCACCAAAAGCTTTCAAATAGGCAATAATCTTTTCTTCACGCTTTGATGGGCGTGGCACTTGGCAGATTTCTTCGAAATATTGGAAGAGTGCTGCCGGTTTTAAATCTTTCTTTTCCATTGTTACTGCTAAATATGGTTAAAATATGTCATTATTACGTATCTAAGTCTCTTTTTTTATGCTCGAAAAGGTTTGTTAGTCACAGCAAACTCCTATCTTTGCAACCGCAAATGAAATAAAGCCTTCATTTGCGTAACAAAGGTAACAGAAAGACCGGTTGTAACAAAGCAAAACGATAAGTTTTATTTTTACTTAAGGGAATTTTAAATTACCTTTAACACTAAATAAGGAGTATATGCTGAAAACATTATTGCTCACCCTGCTGATAGTGGCCGCATGCTTGCTTTTGTTGGGCATAAAAATTTGGTTGGGAGGAAAATTCCCCAATAGCCACGTAAGCGGAAACAAAGCGATGCGCGAAAGAGGCATTGGATGCGTTCAGTCGCAAGACCGCGAAGCACAGAAGAAAGGCAAATTCTCCATCGAAGCGTTGGAAAAAGCCAACGAAGAAAAAGATAATTAATAAAACTAAAACATAACATTACAAACAAAGATTATGAAGAAAATTAACTCCCTCATGAGTGGCATAGCAGCATTTGCTATGATGATTTTATTCTCACAATGTGCTGGCCAAACAGGAAATCAAGCCGTAACCGATGCTCCCGTACAAGGTGCTACCGATTTGAAGATTGCTTACATTGACACAGACACATTGTTGGCTAAGTACAACTTCTGCATCGATATGAACGAAGCAATGGTGAAGAAGAGCGAAAATGTTCGTTTGACTTTGAACCAAAAAGCTAAGGAATTGGATAAGCAACAAAGAGAGTGGCAAAACAAGTATCAAAACGGTGCTTTCTTAAGCCAAGAAAGAGCAGAACAAGAATACAAGCGTATTGCTAAGTTGGAGCAAGACTTGCAAGAGTTGAGCAACAAGTTGCAAACAGAATTGATGAGCGAACAAGAAAAGAACAGCCTCTTGTTGCGCGACTCTATCAACTCGTTCATGAAGGACTACAACAAGGAAAAGGGTTATAGCTTCATCATCAGCAACACCAACCTCGACAACCTTTTGTATGCCGACGAGCAATACAACATCACACAAGAAGTGATCGATGGTTTGAATGCTCGCTACGCAGCTCCAGCTTCTAAATAAGCTGAACGCATAAGCATACACCGAGAGGTTAAGAAAGTAAAAGGCATGTGTAAAACAAACTACACCCGGCTTTCTGCTTTCTTAGCCTCTTTTTTTATGCTCTTCCTTTTGCCCTCCCTACAAGCACAAACAAAGGATACCATCTTCTTCAAAGCCGTGAGCTACAATGTAGAAAACCTATTCGACACAGAAGACGACTCGCTAAAAAACGATAACGAATTCCTCCCTACCGCTATCCGACATTGGGATTACCATAAATATCGCAAGAAGTTGGACAACCTTGCCAAGGTGATTATTGCCGTAGGCGATGACGAGATACCGGCATTGGTTGCCCTTTGCGAAGTAGAAAACGACACGGTGATGCGCGACCTTACAAAGTATTCCGCATTGCGCGAAGCCGACTATCGCTACCTAATGACCGACTCGAAAGACGAACGCGGCATTGATGTAGCCCTACTCTACCAACGCCATCTGTTCAAACCCATTGCAAGCCAATCGTTCAGCATAGAGCCTACCGACAAACAACTATCACCTACACGCGATGTGCTACACGCAAGCGGATTGCTCATCAATGGCGATACCCTTGATGTAATTGTTTGTCACTTTCCATCACGTTCAAGGGGAACGAAGCTAACCGAACCCTACCGCAAGCGTGCGGCAAAACGAGTAAAAGCAACGGCCGATAGCATCCTATCCATTCGCCAACACGGACAGGTATTGATTATGGGCGACTTGAATGACTATCCACAAAGCCCCTCTATAGCCGATGTATTAAAAGCCAAAACATTGAACGATAAAGCAACTATTTATCCCAAAGAACTTTATCATTTATTAGCCGACAAATGCAAAGAGCAAGGATTTGGAAGCTACAAATACCAAGGCCGTTGGCAATTGCTCGACCACATCATTGTATCGGGTACACTGCTACAACCCGACTCCCCACTCTTTACTAGCCATCATTGGACAGATGTATATAAACAAACGTTCCTCTTAAGCGAAGACGAAAGATATGGAGGATACCAACCTTTCCGCACCTATTATGGCATGAAGTATTTAGGTGGTTATAGCGACCACTTACCCATCTACACCACCTTCCGATTAATCTATGAAATGTAACCCAATCAAGGATTAAAAAAGGGGCTATCAACTACCTTAAGAGTTTTGCTCAACTACCTTAAGAGTTTTAGGCAAAGTCTTAAGGTAATTAAGCGGTCATATTAACACCTTCAAATGTACTGATTTACATATAAAATTAAAGGCGGAGAAATCTCCGCCTTTAATAGATTATAGAAGAATAATATTACTTCTTCTTGAATACCAATTGAGCAAATTGATACAAACTACGTCTCCAAGTTTGCCATTCGTGAGCAGTTTCAGGAGATACATAGAAGTGTGAGTTCATACCATATTCCTTCAAGCTTTCTGCAATTTCGCCAGGTTGTTGACCACCACGTGGGTTTTCAATTTCGCGGCTACCGAAGCTTACAAAGACAAGCTTATTACCTTTCTTAAAGCCTTCAGCTGCTTCAACTTCTTCAGGAGAGATAGTACCACCACTGAACAAACCTACCCATGAGAAAGTCTTAGGATTAGCCAATGTGATAGCCTTTGTTTGCATAGCACCCATAGAAAGACCAGCCATAGCACGGTGTTCGCTATCAGCAATTGTACGATAGTTAGCATCTACCATTGGGATGATATCCTTGATAAGTGTGTTCATGAAACCATCTGCCCAACCAGCAGGAAGTTGGAAACCACCATTGCGTTGTTGACCTTGTGGACGTTGTCCTTGACCGAATTGACCTTGACCTTGTGGGCGTTGGCCTTGACCAAATTGACCTTGGCCTTGACCAAATTGACCTTGGCCTTGAGGGCGTTGACCTTGTGGACGTTGACCTTGGCCGAATTGACCTTGGCCTTGTGGGCGTTGGCCTTGACCGAATTGACCTTGTGGACGTTGACCTTGACCAAATTGACCTTGTGGGCGTTGACCTTGTTGTGTTTGTGGACGTTGGCCTTGAGGCATAGCCCATGTACCATTATCCATTACGATGATGAATGGTTCAGCCTTACCTTCAGCAATCAAGTTATCCATAATCAAAGCAGTCTTACCTTGTTGTGGCCATCCGTATTCGTTTTCGCCACCACCATGTTGCAAGTAAAGAACAGGGTAACGTTTCTTAGTATTCTTGTTGTAGCAAGGAGGAGTATAGATGAAGCAGTGACGCATTGCCTTATTCACTTCAGAATAGTAGTACACTTCTCTTACTTCACCGTGAGGAACATTCTTCAAAGCATAGAACTCTTCGTCGTGAGCAGGAATGTCGATACCACTACCCCAACGGCTAGCACCATAGTAATACAAGCTATTTGGATCGGGCACTGAAGCACCATCGATTTCCAATTGATAGTAGTGGAAACCTTCGTCTTGAGGATCTGATTCACCAGTCCAAACACCCTTACCGTCATTAGTCATAACATACTTCTTACCACCAATATCCAACTTCACGCTCTTAGCATTAGGAGCAGAAATTTGAGCACGTACTCTGCGTTGAGAGTTTACTGCAGGATATTGCTTACCTTCTTGGTTAGTAGAAGTAGCAGGCTTGAAATCTTCCTTCACGATATCATCGCCAGAGAGTTGAGTGAAATCTTTTTCTGTGATGGTAGCAAAGTCCTTGATGATTTTGTACAAGTTCTTTGGCTTGTATTCAGTATCGAATGGGAGTGGATAGTTGTTAGCACCCAACCAAGAGTCGCGGTCGCTCAAGTTCCAGAAAGTAACGTTCTTGATAACATCTTTGTGCTTACGCAAAATCTTGAACAAAGCATCGTACTTTTGTTCTTGCATGCGTTGTACCTTGCTTGTAATTGTCACACCTTCGCGGCTGAATTGCAATTGTCCACCCATTTCTTCGTTTACGCGAATATCCAATTCGGTAAAGTGAATGTGGTCAACAAGTGTTTTGTACTTAGAGATAGCAGCATCAATATCTTCATTGCTTGGACCATAGATGTTATAGTGACCTTGCATACCGATACCATGGATAGGCACACCGGCATCCTTCATCTTCTTCACCATATTATAGATACGGTCGCGCTTGCCAGGGTTAGCTGCGTTATAGTCGTTGTAGAACAACAAAGCGTTCGGGTCTGCTTCGTGAGCATATTCGAAGGCCTTTGCAATAAATTCATCACCAGCAATTTGATACAACAATGATTGACGATAAGGATTTTCAGCATTGTCGTCATCAATCATAGCTTCATTTACTACGTCCCAGCAGTAGATAATGTCTTTATAACGATTTACGATAGTGTGGATGTGGTTTCTCATACGTTTAAACAACACTTCCTTGTCCACCAATTCACCCTTATCATCGTAGAACATCCAACGGCCGATTTGGCTATGCCATACCAATGTATGACCACGAAGAGGAATACCATTCTCACGAC
Organism: Bacteroides sp.; assembly: GCA_017556595.1. Taxonomy (GTDB): domain Bacteria; phylum Bacteroidota; class Bacteroidia; order Bacteroidales; family Bacteroidaceae; genus Bacteroides. The sequence continues at coordinate 2,944 of JAFYML010000235.1, read as the reverse complement.
AGAAGTTAGCAATCTTGTCAGCATTTTCCCAATTGAACTTACCTTCTTCTGGTTCAGTTGGTTGAGGTTTCATGTCGTTTTCAGCAGTGATGCTGTTGTAGTTTTGCTTGATAAGTTCAATGTGTTCAGGAGTAGAAACATTACGCATATTCACCGCCACACCGATGGTGAAATAATCCTTATAAGCATCTTTCAAGCCTCCACCTTGTGCTTGCGCAAAGGTTGGATTGATACCCATGGCAACCATTGTTGCACACAAGGCAAGTTTAAAAAAATTTCTCATAAATCTGCGAATTAGAAATTAGGTAATAATACAATTCTTAATAAAAACGTTGGAAAGTTAAGGATTATTTCCAAATAAGCCAAAACTTTCCAACGAAAAATGATTTAATATGTTGTATAACCTATTTTCAGAAAAATATCAGTTGTACTATGATGTAGAGAGGGAGCAATACCACTAACGAGAATTTAAACATATAGCCAAAGAATGAAGGCATGCGCAATCCACTCTCTTCGGCAATTGCTTTCACCATGAAGTTAGGGCCATTACCTATATAAGTCATAGCACCAAAAAATACCGAAGCCGTAGCTATGGCCTTCAGCAACACCTCTTGCACACCTGCCACCATTGGCACTCCTTCTGTTATAGGCAAACCGGTAGCAACCGAGTGGAAAGCAACTGCTGTAGGAGCATTGTCGAGGAACGAACTTAGTGTACCCGCACTATAATAGAATTGCCATGGTTGAGTCAATCCTAAATTGGCGGCATTGGCATTAAGGTAAATCAATGCCGGTGTCATTGTAGCAAAGATACCTACGAAGAGCACAGCCACTTCGATGATGGGTGCCCAAGAGTAATGATTAGCCTCGCGTACTTGCTTTTTAGTAGTGTAGAGCGAGAGGAATATAATCGCAACCAATACAATCTCGCGCAACAACTTGATATAAATAGGTGCATGTTCTTCGCCCATGGCTGGTATATAACCGCTATTGATAAACATAACACTTGCCACTACACAAGCCAACCACAAGAAATTAATGTTACCATCAATGCGAATAGGCTCTTGTTCGCGAGCATCGTGCATCAAATGTTCCAATGCCTCGCGCTTTGTGTAATAATAGGTATCGAGCAAAAAGTAGATGACCAACAAAGAAATGCCTACAAAAGCCCATATTGGTAGCAACGACAAGAACCAAGTAAACTCGGCACCACGCAGATAGAGCAAGAACAATGGAGGGTCGCCCAATGGCGTTAGCAAACCGCCTGTATTAGCCACTAAAGCAATGAAAAACAACACTGTATGCGTAGTATATTTACGTTGCGAATTGGTTGCCAACAACGGACGAATCAGCAACATAGCAGCACCGGTTGTTCCCATGAGCGAAGCCAACACAAAACCTATGGCCAGGATAAGGGTATTAACCTTAGGAGTAGCTTGAATGTCACCTTTCACATGAATACCTCCCGTCACCACAAACAATGCCGTAAGCAATAGGATGAATGGTACATAGTCGAAAACCATCTGATGCACCAACTTGTGGGTAAACTCGTTCTCGGCATTATTGTTAGCCACCATCCATATAGCCACAACAGAACCGAGCACCATTGAAACAGCGAACTTATTAAGGTTCTTTTCCCATTCCTTCTCAGCTATAAGCGGTGCTATAGCTATACAGAGAAGCATTGCCACAAATGGCAATAAAATCCAAAACGGAATTTCCATGATAATAATATGTTTAGTTTAGTCTAATAATTAGTCTAACTTCAACACAGCGAGGAACGCTTTTTGCGGCACTTCCACGTTGCCTATTTGCTTCATACGCTTTTTACCCTTCTTTTGTTTTTCCAACAACTTGCGCTTACGGCTGACGTCGCCACCGTAACACTTGGCGGTTACGTCCTTACGCAACTGCTTCACGGTTTCGCGGGCAATGATTTTTGCACCGATAGCCGCTTGGATAGCGATATCGAATTGTTGGCGTGGGATAAGCTCTTTCAACTTCTCGCACATGCGTCGGCCAAAGGTTTCGGCATTGTCCACGTGTGTCAATGTGCTCAGCGCATCCACCGGTTCGCCATTCAGCAAAATGTCCAGCTTGATAAGTTTGGAAGGACGGAAACCATTCATGTGATAGTCGAACGAGGCATACCCTTTCGAGATACTCTTCAGCTTGTCGTAGAAGTCGATAACGATTTCGCCCAAAGGCATGTCGTAGTATATCTCTACGCGGTTACCACTGATGTATTCCTGTTTGATAAGTTCACCACGCTTACCCAGGCAGAGCGTCATGATGGGGCCGATATAATTGGTAGTGGTGATGATAGATGCACGAATGTAGGGCTCTTCGATATGGTCGATAAGCGTAGGTTCGGGCATACCCGATGGGTTGTGCACCTCCTTCATCTCGCCATGCTTGTCATACACTCTATACGATACGTTAGGCACAGTAGTGATAACGTTCATATCGAATTCGCGATCCAGACGTTCTTGGATAATCTCCATGTGTAGCAACCCCAAGAATCCGCAACGGAAGCCGAAGCCAAGGGCAACAGACGATTCGGGTTGGAAGGTAAGCGAAGCATCGTTCAGTTGCAGCTTTTCGAGCGAAGCACGCAAGTCTTCAAAATCTTCGGCCTCGATAGGATAAACACCGGCAAACACCATAGGCTTCACTTCTTCGAACCCATCGATAGCCTTTTCGCACGGACGGGCAATGTGCGTAATCGTATCGCCCACCTTTACCTCCTTCGATGTTTTGATACCACTGATAATGTATCCCACATCGCCGGTACGCAATTCATTGCGCGGCACCATATCCATCTTCAACACACCTATTTCGTCAGCTTCATACTCCTTGCCGGTATTGAAGAACTTCACCTTATCACCTTTGCGAATTACACCATTTTCTATCTTAAAGTAAGCAATGATGCCACGGAACGAGT
>JAFYML010000234.1 GCA_017556595.1 Bacteroides sp. | reverse complement strand
CTTATTGCGCCTTTTTGGGGAGTGAAAATAAAAGTTTACAAAATTTATTGTTTGCCAACCAACTTTAATCCAATGCGTTTTCGCTCGGTGTCAATGCTTACAACTTGAACACGCACATGTTGATGAATAGAAACTACCTCGTTCGGATCGGTGATATATCGGTCGGACATTTGTGATAAGTGGATAAGGCCACTCTCTTTGATGCCAATGTTCACAAACGCCCCGAAATTAGTAATGTTTCCTACAATGCCGGGAAGTTCCATGCCCACTCGCAAATCGTCCATTGTGCGTACATTTGGATCAAATTCAAATACTTTTGCTTTACCGCGAGGGTCACGCCCTGGCTTTTCTAATTCTTGCAAAATATCGCGTAGGGTAGGCATACCCACCTTTTCGCTTAGATAATGTTCGGGTACGATGTGTGAGCGTTGTTCCTTGCTGATAATCAATTCGTTGACACTACATCCTAAATCCTTTGCCATCGCCTCTACAATGCCATAGCTTTCGGGATGAACGGCCGTGTTGTCTAACGGATTTTCGGCGTTCGGAATGCGTAAAAATCCGGCACATTGTTCAAATGCTTTAGCACCCATGCGCGGCACTTTCATCAATTCTTTGCGCGATTTGAAGGGCCCGTTTTCTGTTCGATAATTCACGATGTTTTGTGCTAATTGTGGGCCTAATCCTGATATGTAAGTCAGCAAATGGCTACTTGCCGTATTCAGATTTACCCCCACTTGATTTACGCAATTCACCACCGTTTGGTCGAGCGAGCGTTTTAATTTTCCTTGATCTACATCGTGTTGATATTGTCCAACACCGATTGATTTTGGCTCAATTTTTACTAATTCGGCAAGCGGATCCATCAATCTTCGTGCTATGGATACGGCACCGCGCACCGTTACGTCATATTCGGGAAATTCCTCTCTTGCTAACTTCGATGCCGAGTAGATGGATGCTCCTTGTTCGCTTACTACAAATACTTGAACATCAGTGTAGAAACGCATGCTTTTTACAAAACTTTCGGTTTCTCTACTTGCCGTACCATCGCCAATGGCTATCGCTTCGATGCGATAGGCTTCAAGCATTTTTTGTAAGCGGCTCATGGCCTCTTTTGTCTTCCCAACGGGTGGGTGAGGGTAGATATTTTCATTGTGTAATAAATTGCCTTGCGCATCTAAGCAAACAACTTTACAACCGGTGCGAAATCCGGGATCAATTCCCATTACGCGTTTTTGTCCCAATGGTGATGCTAATAATAGTTGTCGCAAGTTTTCGGCAAACACCTTGATGGCCTCTTCGTCGGCTTTCTCTTTGCTCATGCCGGCAAATTCACTCTCTATCGAAGGCTTTAACAAACGCTTGTATGCATCGTCTACCGCCATGCTTACTTGCTCGCTACTACCATTCCTTCCGCGTACATATTGTCTTTGTAATCGCTCCATGCAATAGTCGTCGTTTGGGGTAATAGATACCTTCAGCATGCCTTCGGCCTCTCCTCGTCTGATGGCTAATAAACGATGCGATGAGCAACGCTTTAATGGCTCTTGCCAATCGAAATAATCGCGATATTTAGCGGCTTCTGCCTCTTTTGTTTTAACCACCCGCGATGTTAATACGGCATCTCTACCGAATGCGTTGCGCACATTGTTTCGACTTTGCTCGTTTTCGCTCACTTGCTCGGCTATGATATCGCGAGCACCTTTTAGTGCATCTTCTACGCTTTTTACCTCTCCTTTTACGTATCGTTTGGCCGCTTGTTCAGGATTTGGCTCGCGTTGCATCATTAGTAGGGAAGATAGCGGTTCTAATCCCAATTGACGAGCCGTTTCGGCTTTGGTTTTTCGTTTGGGTTTGTATGGTAAGTAAATGTCTTCCAATTCGGTGGCATCCCAAGTTTGTTCAATTCGCTTTTGTAATTCTTGCGTTAGTTTCCCTTGCGCATCGATTGTTTTTAGGATTGTTTCTTTGCGCTTGGCCGTTTCTTGTAGCTTTTCGTATTGTGATTGTATAGCCTCTATTTGCACCTCGTCCAACCCTCCGGTAACCTCCTTGCGATAACGGCTGATGAATGGTATTGTAGCACCATTTTCTAATAAATCCAAGGTGGCGGCAATTTGTTTGGACGGCAAATTTAGATTGCCACTTATCATTTGGTTGAATAAATCTTTCATCCTATATCTGTAATTTGCATTAAAACTTATTCAAAAGTAATGAAATAATTTTGAATTATAAAAATATTGAATACTTTTGTACAAATAAACCAATACCCTATCAATGAAAAATCATTTTTGTCATAAAATAGTGCTGATTCTTATAGTGCTGATAGCACCATTTGTGCTTCGCGCTAACCCCGTTAACGAGTCACATCCCTTGTTGATAATCAGCTCGTATAATCCAACCGCCGTTGCTACTCAACCCAATATAGCGTCGTTTATTGAAGAATTTCAACGCCTTGGCGCTACGTACGAAGTAGCTTTAGAGAATTTGAATTGCGAAAGCTTTTCCGAGTCGCCTTTGTGGAAAGAACGTATGGCTGAATTGCTCAAGAAGTATAGCGGCAATCAATCTCCGGCATTGGTGTTGATATTAGGTCAAGAAGCATGGGCTACTTACCTTTCGCTTGACGACTCCCTTAAAGTAGATGTGCCGGTATTGGTATCGCAAGCAAGTAACAACTACATTCCTTTGCCGGGTGTTGGCGAAAGCCCTATGACCTACATGCCCGATTCGTATAATTTTTATACCCCTCAAACTTCTTCTTCGATGGGTGGTATCCTTTATGATTATGATGTAAAAGCCAATATTCGTCTTCTTCGTAGGTTTTATCCGGAAACAAAACATGTTGCCTTGATTACCGACAATACCTATGGCGGTGTAGCACTACAAGCGCATGTGCGAAAAGAATTGGCCGCATTTCCCGATTTGGATTTGTATTTGATAGACGGACGTGTAAACACCATTTATTCGCTTTTTGATGAATTGAACTCCTTGCCGCCACACACCGCATTGCTCTTGGGTACTTGGCGCATAGATAAAAACGATGGATACTTACTGTCGAATGTTACCTATGCTATGGCGCAAGCCGTACCTCATTTACCTACATTCTCGTTGACGGCTCTTGGCTTAGGTTATTG
>JAFYML010000233.1 GCA_017556595.1 Bacteroides sp. | reverse complement strand
GCTTTTAAGGTATTGCGGTCAATGTTGCTGAGGTTGTCGTTCATGGTATGCCATGTTGGGCCGAAGGATGAGCTCTCGCAAGTCGGGTCGTAGTTGATGATGTCTACACACGGGATGCGTGTCAATTGGTTGACATACACATGGTCGTCAATCACTTCGCTACCTTCTTGTTTAATAAAGTAGTTGCCATAGCCCAGTTCATGAGCCTTGTCCCAAATCTTCTTGACCTCCTTACGGGCTGTTCGATAAGAGAATGGTTCGTAATGGAACGAGCCACCTTTGCCGCCTACCATATCAAGCAGGATGCCATAACGGGCAAAATATCCCGGTACGTGAGGTGTGCGTCCCCAATATTGTGAGCCGAGACACCAGTCGTTCGGCTTGTAGCTTCCTGTATGCCAATCCGGTGTACCATAGTCTTCAGCATCGAAGAAGATGATGTCGATACCGATGGCCGGGGCTTGTTTTTGAATCTGACGGGCTATTTCAAGCAACACGCCTACACCACTGGCACCATCGTTGGCACCATCGATAGGCTTCTTGTGATTTTTCGGGTCAGCATCATAATCTGCATAGGGGCGGCTATCCCAATGGGCGCAGAGCATCACGCGTTTCTTGCTGTCCGGGTTGTATGCACCGATGATGTTGCGGGCTTTCAAGATGGTACCATCCCAAGCTTCCAAGTCGGCATATTGATTGTAAACTTTAGCTCCGAATGTTTCTAATTGCTTGGCCAAGTATTCGCCACAATCTTTGTGAGCTTGTGTGTTTGGCACACGTGGACCAAAATCCGTTTGTGCTTTGACATAAGCATATGCGCTATCGGCATCAAAGGCCGGTGCCTTGATGACCGTTTTCTTTTCAATGCTTTGTACTTCGTCCGACTTCTTGCTGTTTCCGCAAGCTACTACTCCTGTTAAGGTTAGCATGAGTATCGGTGCGAAGAATAGTTTTTTAATTTTCATTATTTCTTATATGTTAATTTCATTCGAATGAAATGCAAAGGTAATCAAATTCTCTGTACTTCCTCCATCACTCGCAAGAAGTTTCCTCCCCAGATGCGTCGGATGTCCGCTTCGCTATATCTTTGCTTCAATAGTTGTCGGGTGAAGTTGATTAGCTCTGATGCTGAGGCGCAACCGATGATACCGCCATCGCCATCAAAGTCCGTACCGATACCCACATGTTCAATGCCCATCACGTCCACCATGTGGTTGAGGTGAGCAATAGCATCTAAGATAGTAGCTGCTCCTTCTTCCTTCAAGAAACCACTATAGAGTGTGACTTGTGCCACACCTCCCTTGTTAGCCAGGGCCTTCAGTTGCTCGTCGTATAGATTTCGCGGATGATTACACAAGGCACGAGCCGACGAGTGTGAAGCAACGATTGGTTTAGTGCTGATGGCCAATGCATCATAGAAGGTACGCTCGCCTGCGTGCGAGATGTCCACCATCATGCCTACCCGGTTCATTTCTTGAATGACTTGTTCGCCGAATTTGTTCACTCCCAAGCCTTCCTCGTTGTAGCGGGCAGAACCGCATAGTTGGTTGTTTCCGTTGTGGCAGAGGGTCATGTACACCACGCCTCGATTGCGGAATCGTTCTACATTCTTTACATCCTTGCCGATAGCATAACCATTTTCAATGCCCATCATTACTGCTTTCTTCCCTTCAGATTTCAAACGGTAGAGGTCGGCTGGTGTATAAGCAAGGCTTACGTAGGAAGGACTTTTCGCTACCATTTGTTCAATGCCGTCCAATAGGTTGTTGGCTTGGGTGGTAGCGGCCAATAAAGCTTCGTCTGTCAAATCCTTTTGTGGTAAATAGGCAACCATGATAGTAGAGTCGAGGCCGCCTTCTGTCATCTTGTGAAGATCGACCAATATCTTCGGGTCGCGTGTTGCAAAGTCTATCTGTTGGCCGAAGAACATTGGCGTATCGCAATGCGAGTCGAGAGTCAATACACGGCTATGTATTCGTCGTGCTTCCTTGTATTCGGTCGCTTCTTTCACGAGCCATTTGAATAGTGGCATCATGCACTCGTCACCTCGAAGAATGAAGCATTCGGGATGCCATTGTACACCAAGCATCGACTTATGCTCGGTAGATTCCATGGCTTCTATCACTCCATCGGTGGAGCGGGCGCATACTCGGAAGCCCGGTGCGGGTTCCATTACCGCTTGATGGTGGAATGAGTTTACAGCCAAAGTGTCGGTATTGAACAATTCATGCAATATGGTGCCTTCCTCGATGCTGACGGTGTGCGAAGCGTAGGTACGATCCAAATCTTGGTCGTGCTTGATGCGCTTACCTTCCATCTGTGAATGGATGTCCTGATAGAGCGCTCCTCCGAAGGCTGCATTCATGGTTTGAATGCCTCGGCAGATGCCCAAGATGGGGATTTGTCGATCTGCGGCCAATCGGGTGAGCAACAGTTCCTGACGGTCGCGTCGGGGATTGATGCCGTGCAGTTCCTTGATAGGCTCTTCTCCCAAAAACAACGGATTGATGTCTGCTCCACCTGTCAGTAGGATTCCGTCCAAACCTGCTAGCGTTTCGGTTAAAACGTCAGCATCTTCGTGTGGAGGGATGATGAAGGGAATACCACCTGCTTTCAGTACCGATTGGTAGTAACCTTCGGCTAAAGTGCAGTC
>JAFYML010000232.1 GCA_017556595.1 Bacteroides sp. | reverse complement strand
TCTTCTCTAAACTATTTAAAATGGAAGTTTGGATTCTTTGTGAGTTTTCGTTGCCCATAGTAGTAGTCTTAAAAAATAAAATGATGTAATTTTGTTTTTGTGCTACAAAATTACATCATTTTAATTAAACCATTACTTTTTTATCACAAAAAAGGTTGCAAACGGAACAATATTTTATAAAACGCCCTTCGAAGAGGGAAGTTCATAGTGATAAATATCGCGTTTGACTGCCATTTTTAAGGCACGCGCCAAAGCCTTGAAGATACCTTCAATCTTGTGATGCTCGTTTTGTCCTTCGGCCTTGATATTCAAGTTCATCTTGGCAGCATCGCTCAACGACTTGAAGAAGTGCAAGAACATTTCGGTAGGCATTTCGCCTATCTTTTCGCGGTGAAACTCGGCATCCCACACCAACCAGGGGCGACCACCAAAGTCGAGACAAACGGCACAAAGGCAATCGTCCATAGGCAAAGAGTAGCCATAGCGTTCAATACCGCGCTTGCTGCCCAAAGCTTGGTACAAACATTCGCCCAATGCCAAGGCGGTATCTTCGATGGTGTGGTGTTCGTCCACGTGCAAATCGCCTTTTACTTGAATAGTCAAATCCATGCCGCCATGCTTACCTATCTGTTCCAACATGTGGTCGAAGAAACCTAAACCGGTAGCAATGTTACATTGTCCGCTACCATCCAAATCGACTTCCACCAAGATATCTGTCTCTTTCGTAGTGCGACGAATTGTAGCACGACGTTCGCCGGCAAAGAGGAATTCGGCCACCTTGTCCCAATCGCGAGTAGCCAAAGCGCAAACGGCTTTCAGTTCGTCGTTCAACAACGAATCGTCGTCTTGCAAAAAGATGGCACGACAACCCAAGTTCTTAGCAAGTTCCACATCGGTGGGACGGTCGCCAATAACGAAGCTTCCGGCCAAGTCGTAGGCAGGATTGTCGATATACTTTGTCAGCATACCGGTACGCGGTTTGCGTGTAGGAGCATTATCTTCGGGAAAGCTACGGTCAATGCAAATATCGTCGAAGGTTATCCCCTCGCCTTCCAACGTTTTCATCATCAAGTTATGAGCCGGCCAAAAGGTCTCTTCGGGAAACGAAGCAGTGCCCAAGCCATCTTGGTTGGTTACCATCACAAACTCAAAGTCGAGCTTGCTGCGCACAAAGCCTAAGTTGCGCATCACTTTCGGATAAAACTCCAACTTCTCCAACGAATCGAGTTGGTAGTCGATAGGTGGCTCAATAACCAATGTGCCGTCGCGGTCGATAAACAAAATCTTTTTCATTGTTTATATTCTTTCATTGCATTCAACAACGTATTGTTTTCTTCGGGTGTACCGATGGTGATGCGCAAGCAGTTGCCGCAAAGCGATACAGAATGGCGGTTGCGCACAATAATGCCTTGCCCCACCAAGTAGTTGTAGATGGCTACAGCATCGGAAACACGTGCCAAGATAAAATTGGCATGGCTGGGGAATATCTTTTCCGTACAGGGAAGTTGCAATAGCTCGTCGGCCAAGCGTGCACGCTCTTGGCGCAACAAGGCTACCCAAGCCTCTACCTCTTCCTTTCGCTGAAGCACGCTGATGGCTTGCTGTTGCGTCAGGATATTAATGTTATAAGGGTACTTTATTTTGTTGAACAAGCCGATAATCTCTTCGGAAGCAAATGCCATGCCCAAGCGAATGGCTGCGCTACCCCATGCCTTCGAGAAGGTTTGAAGCACCACAACATTGGGATACTTCGCCAAGTCGAAGCGGAAAGAGGGGGAATCGGAGAAGTCGATATAGGCCTCATCCACCACCACCAAACCATCGAAGGTGTTCAGCAGTTTCACAATTTCGTCGCGGCAAAGGTCGTTGCCGGTAGGATTGTTTGGCGAGCAAAGGAAGATGACCTTTGTATGCTCGTCGGCAGCAGCCAATAGGCTATCGGCTGTGAATTGATATTGCTCGTCGAGCAACACTTTGCGATATTCCACATCGTTTACCTCGGCACACACTTGATACATACCATAAGTGGGGTCAATGGCCACCACATTGTCTATACGCGGTTCGCAGAAGGCACGGAAAAGCAGGTCGATGGCCTCGTCGCTACCATTGCCCAAGAAGATATTCTCGGCAGGCACTTGCTTTACTTGGGCCAACAACGCTTTCACCTCGCCTTGCAAAGGGTCGGGGTAACGGTTGATGGGGTTATTATAGGGACTTTCGTTGGCATCGAGAAAGACCGATGCCGACACGCCTTTGTATTCGTCGCGTGCCGATGAATAGGGTTTCAATCGCCACACATTGGGGCGTGTCAAATCTTTCAATGGTTTCATAACGTCTTCAATCTTTCGGTCACCGCATTCTTGTGTGCATCGAGGTGTTCGTTGGCTGCCATCACTTCGATAGCAGGACCTATTCGACGAAGGCCCTCGGGCAATATCTCCTGGAAGGTGATTTTACGGATAAAGCTATCGAGGCTTACACCACTATATGCCTTGGCATAGCCGTTAGTAGGCAGGGTGTGATTGGTGCCCGAAGCATAATCGCCGGCACTCTCTGGTGTCAACGAGCCAAGGAATACCGATCCGGCATTAACCACCTTTTCGGCCACGCTCATATAATTGGCTGTTTCGATAATCAAGTGTTCGGGAGCGTATGCGTTGGTCATCTCAATGGCTTCGTCCATGCTGTTTACCACAATCAATTTGCTGTTTTCTAACGATTTTTCGGCAATCTCCTTGCGAGGCAATAGGGCCAACTGTCTTTCTACCTCGACTTGAACAGCCATTTGCAAAGCAAGCGATGTGGTTATCAGTACAGCTTGGCTATCTACGCCATGTTCGGCTTGGCTCAGCAAGTCGGCCGCAACGAAAGCAGGATTGGCGGTTTCGTCGGCAAGTACCTCTACCTCCGATGGGCCGGCAGGCATATCGATAGCTACATCGCGCAAGCTAACCAATTGCTTGGCGGCAGTGACATACTGATTGCCCGGGCCAAATATCTTATACACCTTGGGAATACTTTCTGTACCATAGGCCATCGAGGCAATGGCTTGCACACCACCAGCCTTGAATATGCGGCTAACACCGGCCACTTGGGCAGCAAAAAGCACGGCAGGGTGTACCTTACCGTCGCGTCCCGGAGGGGTACAGAGCACAATTTCCTGACAACCCGCAATCTTTGCCGGTACAGCCAACATCAATACTGTGGAAAAGAGCGGTGCTGTGCCGCCGGGGATATAAAGTCCGACCTTCTCGATAGCTACAGCCTTTTGCCAACAGGTTACTCCGGGTTGTGTAGTCACCTTCTTGCCTTCGAAGCGTTGGGCAGTATGGAAGGCTTCGATATTCTCTTTGGCCAAGCGGATGGCAGCTTTCAGTTCGTCGCTCAACAAGGTTTCGGCCTCTTGCCACTCATCGTCGCTAACAGCCAACGAATCGAGCTTCACTTTATCGAATTGTTCCTCTAAAGCCAATACGGCAGCATCGCCTTCGGCACGCACACGGTCGATGATGCCACGAACGGTATCAAAGAGGTTTTCCGTGTTCAGCGTAGGGCGTTTCAGCAACTCGGCCCACTGACTTCTATCGGGATTGTTTATCAGTTTCATAACCTATCAAATTATCATTTTCTCAATAGGCACCACCAAGATACCTTCGGCACCCAAAGCCTTCAGTTTGCCAATGATTTCCCAGAAGCTCTTTTCGTCGAGTACGGTGTGCACCGAGCACCAACCCTCTTGAGCCAACGGCATCACGGTGGGGCTCTTCATACCGGGAAGTACGTTGATAATGTCTTGCAACTTCTCCTTCGGAGCATTCATCAAAACATATTTCTTATCTTCGGCTGTCTTTACGGCATTCATGCGGAAAAGCAATTCGGCCAAGATTTCTTTCTTTTCGTCCGACAAGTGTTTGTTGCCAATGAGCAACGCTTCCGACTTCATCACAACTTCTACCTCCTTCAAGCGGTTGCTAACCAATGTAGAACCTGAGCTAACGATATCGAAGATAGCATCGGCCAAACCAATGCCGGGTGATACTTCTACCGAACCTGTGATGACGTGAATATTGGCCTTTACACCATTCTCGTTCAAGAAACGTGAAAGGATTCCGGGGTAAGATGTAGCAATGGTTTTGCCTTCGAACCATTGCAAACCTGGATATTCGATATCCTTGGGCATGGCCAATGACAAACGGCACTTGCTGAAGCCCAATCGACGGACAATCTCAGCATCTTCGTTCTTCTCGGCATACTCGTTTTCGCCCACAATACCGATATCGGCCACACCATTAGCCACGGTTTGCGGAATATCGTCGTCGCGAAGGAAAAGCACTTCAACGGGGAAATTGGGCGATTGTACCAAGAGTGTACGTTTGGTAGCACTCAACTTAATATCAGACTCTGCTAAGAAGGACATGGTTTCTTCGTAAAGACGTCCTTTGGCTTGTACGGCAATTCTAAGCATATTTTAAATTATAAATTATAAATTTTGAATTATGAATTATAACTATACCTTAGTGTTAAAATCTAAAGAGGTTTTGAACGACCATAGGGAGTTAAATATTAATTATCTAAAAAACAAATAAGGCTTACCCAATTTTTCGGCAAGCCCTCTTCTTATTTTTCTTTTGATGCACATGCATACAACACGCTAGCCTACCGATTATTCGTCAGGATGATGGTGATGATGATAATGTGCAACAACGATTCGCATAGTTTTCTTTTAAAATTTTCGACAAAAGTAAGGTATACAAACGAAACCACCAAACATTTAACACAAAAATGTGATTTTTTCTTTCAAAAAGGCTAACTTTGTAGCAAAATATGAAGCAACGGAAGATATTACATATCGATATGGATGCGTTCTATGCATCGGTAGAGCAGCGCGATAATCCCGCGTTGAAAGGTAAACCCATTGTTGTGGGGCATGCCGAGCAACGGGGAGTGGTAGCAGCAGCAAGCTACGAGGCGCGGAGGTTTGGTGTGCGCTCGGCCATGTCGTCGGTAAAGGCCAAAAGGCTCTGCCCTGATCTGATATTTGTGCCGGGAAGGATGGATATATATAAAGAGGTGTCGAGACAGATTCACGAGATATTCCATCAATACACCGACTGCATTGAACCCATCGCGTTAGACGAAGCATTTTTGGATGTAACCGAGAACAAGCCCGGCATAGAATTGGCCGTAGAGATAGGCAAAGAGATAAAACAAAAGATACGCCAAGAGCTACACTTAGTGGCTTCGGTGGGAGTGTCGTACAATAAATTCTTGGCCAAGATAGCGTCGGACCATCGCAAGCCCGATGGCCTTTGCACCATTCATCCCGACCAAGCATTGAGCTTCATAGCCCAATTGCCCATTGAGCGCTTTTGGGGTGTGGGCCCCGTTACCGCCAAGCGGATGCACGAACTGGGCATATACCGAGGTGAGCATCTGCGCGAATACTCGTTAGATGGGTTGACAAGAGCTTTTGGCAAGATGGGAAAGGTGTATTACGACTTTGCGCGAGGCATTGACGAAAGTCCGGTAGAGGCTGTGCGCATACGCAAATCCATCGGCTGCGAACAGACATTGGAACGCGACATCAATCGCCCATCCAGTGTCATCATCGAGCTGTATCATGTAGCAACCGAGTTG
>JAFYML010000231.1 GCA_017556595.1 Bacteroides sp. | reverse complement strand
TACGCCAGCCGATACAATGCCGCCGGCATAGCCTGCACCTTCGCCACATGGAAACAATCCACGCAAACGCACGTGTTGCAACAACTCTCTATCGCGCAAGATGCGTACAGGCGACGAAGTACGTGTTTCTACGGCAATCATCGTAGCTTCATTCGTTAAGAAGCCATGACTCTGCTTGCCGAAGTGTCGGAAACCTTTTCCCAATCTATCGGAAATAAATGGTGGGAGCCAAAAATGTAGCGGCGACGAAACCAATCCCGGTGCATACGAACTTTCGGGTAGGTCGAAGCTAAGTTTCTTATTACAAAAATCGGCCATGCGTTGAGCCGGTGCTGTTTGTTTGCGATTACCTTGTTGCCAACACAAGCGTTCAAGCGTTTCTTGGAAGTGCATCACGCGCAACACATCGTCGCCCTGCACACCCAATGCCGGCATATCCTCGGGACGTAATTCCACTACCATGCCGCTATTGCTCCAACGCGATCCGCGATTACTTGGACTCATACCGTTCACCACCAATTGCTCCGGTCCACTTGCTGCTGGCACCACAAATCCGCCCGGACACATACAGAAGCTATACACACCGCGTCCATCCACTTGCGTCACCATGCTATACTCGGCCGCAGGCAGGAACAATCCTCTACCCTCTTTGCGGTGATACTGAATCTGATCTATCAAATGCGATGGATGCTCCAAGCGCACGCCCACGGCAATGCCCTTTGCTTCCATCTCGATGCCTTGCAAAGCAAGCTGACGATACACATCGCGTGCCGAGTGTCCGGTAGCTAATATTACCGGTCCCATAAATGTTTCGCCGGTATTTGTTTCAACGCCCAGCACCTTATCGCCTTCCACAATCAGCGCATCCATGCGTGTTTGGAAGTGTACCTCACCCCCACACGACAAGATTGTTCCACGCATGTTTTCGATAACACGCGGCAACTTGTCTGTACCGATATGCGGATGCGCATCCACCAAGATAGATGGCGATGCACCGTGCTGGCAAAATACGTTTAATATCTTATCTGTATTGCCGCGTTTCTTGCTGCGTGTATAGAGTTTACCATCACTATATGCACCGGCACCTCCTTCGCCAAAGCTATAGTTCGACTCACTATCCACACATTGCTCGCGACCAATGCGCGCCAAGTCTTTCTTACGTTCGCGCACATCCTTTCCGCGTTCTATCACTACGGGGCGAAGTCCCAATTCAATCAAGCGTAGCGCAGCAAACAATCCACCGGGACCTGCTCCCACTACTACCACTTGCGGACGGCCTTCTACATTCTTATATGTTGTAGGAATATACTCAAGCTTTTCGGGCATTTCGTTTACATAGACACGAACGGTTAGGTTCACAACAATTCTTCGCTGACGTGCATCAATACTACGTTTCAGTATGCGCACAGCAGTTATATCGTTAGCCCGAAGGCCCTTATCCGCAACGATAAAGGCCTTCAGTTGTTGTTCGCTTCCTGCAATTTCGGGAATTACCCGCAGCTGGTATTCATGAATCATAATGTTTCTTGCTTCAAGCTTTCTACATATTTGTTTATGCGCTTCAGCTCGCGTGGAATGTTAATGCGTTGCGGACAGTGGTGGTTACACTCCTTGCAATCAATGCATCGGTCGGCTTGACGCACCTTATCCACCGCTCTGTCGTATCCCACCAAGAAAGCGCGACGTGCTTTGCGATAATCCTCGTCTTGGCTACTTTCGGCTATATTACCTTCGTTAATACACTTGTTATAGTGCAACAAGATAGCTGGTATATCCAATCCGTAAGGACACGGCATACAATACTTACAATCGTTGCACGGGATGGTTGGGTATTGACTGATGAGTCGAGCAGTTTCGAAGAGGAACTCTTTTTCTTCTTCGGTAAGCGGCACCATGGGCGAGAACGAAGCAATGTTGTCTTGCAAGTGCTCCATGTATTGCATACCGCTAAGCACGCTCAATACACCCGGATACGAACCGTTGAAACGGAATGCCCACGACGCTACGCTGCGCTCTGGTTCTTGTTGTTTCAAACGCGCTACGATATGGTCGGGAAGTTTCGACAATCGTCCACCCAAAAGCGGTTCCATAATCAATGCCGGAATGCCGCGCTTTTCCATTTCGGTATAGATGTAATCCACGCCACTTTGTTTCCAATCCAAGTAGTTCATTTGAATCAAGATTACATCCCAATGCACATCCTCGTGCATCGCCATCAGTTCGTCGAATGCAGCAGCCGAGCCGTGGAATGAGAAGCCCAATCGGCGGATGCGTCCTGCCTTGCGCTCTTCCATCAAGTACTCTATCATGCCATTATCCACGAAGCGTTGTTTGAATTGGCGCATATCGCCTACGGCATGCAACAGATAGATATCCAAGTATTCCGTTTGCAATTCCTTCAACGATTGTTGATACATCTCTATCGATGCCTCGCGCGAGTAGTTACCAAAGTTCGATAGCTTAGTAGATAGGTAGTACGATTCGCGTGGATACTTCTTCAGCGCATTGCCTGTAGCCGCTTCCGACTGTCCTTGACAATAGGCTGGCGATGTGTCGTACATATTCACGCCATGCTCCATAGCGTAATCCACCAGGCGGTTCACCTCTTCCTGGTTGACAATCTCTCCGCGTCCTTCGGGATTTTTCATCATGGGCCAACGCATACATCCGTAACCCAACAGCGATATTTTATCATCACCAAGTTGCAATGGTTTGTGCGATGTCATTTCGCCTGTACCTACTGCACCGGTGGATGAAGAAGTTTTCGATTTGTCACCACATGCAGCCAATAAGCTTGCCGATGCGGCCATGCCAGCCAACTTAAGAAAGTCGCGGCGGTTTATATCTTTGCTCATAAAATAATTATGAATTTTGAATTATGAATTTTGTATTATTTATATTCCTACCACCCAGCTTTTGGCACCCCTTGTGGGAGAGGTGGTAGGCTGTACTAATCACCAGTAGCTAATCACTAGTCACTAGTAGCTAGTCACTATTAAATCTCCCTATGCACTTCGTGACCCTCTACATAGATAGCCGAAAGTGGACGCACAGGACAGAGGTGTTCGCACGCACCGCAACCAATGCAACGCTCGGTGTTCACCACCACGTTCTTGTGCTTGTTCGGACAATCCTCGTGTACTACGATTTGGATGGCACCTGTTGGACAAGCATCCATACACTTGCCGCAATCCACGTTCTCTTCGTGCATAATACAATTCTTCTTAATCCATACGGCATGACCGATTTGTGTGCTCGATTTCTCTTCGCGTGTAATCGGTTTGATAGCACCTGCCGGACACACATCGCTACACTTTGTACACTCTGGGCGACAATAGCCATTTTCGTACGACATCTCGGGTTGCATCAATGTGAGCAAGCCGGTAGATGGACGCAACACATCGTTGGGACAAGCCGATACGCACAATTGACAAGCGGTGCAATGCTTTTCAAAGTTGCGAATGCTCAATGCACCCGGAGGCACAAGGCGTGTTCCGCGTACAGGCACCACCTTATCTTCGATAATGGCCAATCCACCATCGCGTTTCTTATCTTGCGCCTTCAGCAAAGAGGTCGAAGCCAAGATAGCAGTAGCAGTAAGCACGCTACGACGGCTCTCATCCACCGCAGGTGCAGCCTTAGCCTTTGCAGTGCGCGGACGGTAGCTGATAGCTCCCTTCTTGCAAGTATCGATACAATCCATGCAAGCTACGCAGCGACTATAGTCAATCTTATGGTTTTTATTATCAATGCACGATGCCTTGCAGTTGCGTGCACACAATCCACATGCGTTACATTTCTCGGTATCAATCACCGGAGCCAACCATGAGAAGCGCGAAAGCACTCCCAACACGGTACCTACAGGACAGATAGTGTTGCAATAGGTACGTCCACCGCGCCAAGCCAATACGACGAGCACCACCAAGGTGAGCACCGCAATGATAAAGGTAGGAAAACTAGCCATCCACACCTCGGTTTCATAGAAAGCATAGCTATCCATGCGTTCGGCAAAGTAGGCCAAGAGATTGTTTCCCCATCCGTAGATAGGTGCAAGCAAGTTACTTGCAATGCGGCCAAACGAGCTGTAAGGTG
>JAFYML010000230.1 GCA_017556595.1 Bacteroides sp. | reverse complement strand
GGTGTTGGCGGCTTCGTTCAAGGCGAATGATACCTTGGTGTATGCCATCCCGTTTGTGCAAGACGAGGAGGAACTTTTCTATAACGTAAATGGAAATAGCTTGGAGGGTGCTTTCTTGAAGGCTCCGCTCGATTTCTACCGCATCTCTTCGCGCTTTACGAATAGTCGCTATCATCCGGTGCTGAAGCGTTACAGAGCGCATCATGGTGTGGATTATGCCGCGCCTACGGGTACGCCGGTATATGCCATTGGTAGTGGAAAGGTGATTGAAAAAGGCTTCCAAGCAGGAGGTGGCGGTAACTATGTGAAGATTCGCCATAATAGCACGTATACAACGACCTACATGCACTTGTCGCGCTTTGCCAAGGGGCTGAAAGTGGGTAGCCAAGTGGCGCAAAAAGAGGTGATTGGGTATGTGGGTTCTACAGGCCTTTCTACGGGGCCGCACCTCGATTTTCGCGTGTATGAGAATGGTAAGCCGGTGAATCCGCTCACCATTAAATCACAACCGAAAAAGCCTATCAGCGAGGCAAATCGCGACTCGTTTGCTGTGGTGGCCGACTCGCTGGTGAAGCGATTACAAGGGATAAAGTTGTTTCAAGTGACTAGTGACTAGCTACTAGTGACTAGTGTTTAGCGATAAGTGAGTTGTAGGGACGCATCGCAATGCGTTCGAATTAGTCACTTAAGTGAAACTTTTGAAACTTATCTGAAAAAAGCGGAAACAACTTGCATAGCGTGGATAAGTGTGATACCTTTGCACGACAAAACAAAACATATGATTACAACAGATATTAAATACATCGGTGTGGACGACACCGACTTGGACTTGTTTGAAAGTCAGTATATTGTGCCAAATGGTATTTCGTATAACTCGTACTTGATTGAGGATGAAAAGTTGACCGTAATGGATACGGTGGACTTGCGCAAAAGTGATGATTGGTGGAAGAACTTGGAAGGGGCACTGAATGGACGCACACCGCAATACCTCGTGGTGCAACACATGGAGCCTGATCATGCCGGAAACATTGCGCGAATGATGCAACGCTATCCCGACATGGTGATTGTAGCCTCGGACAGAGCGATTAAGATGTTGCCGCAATTCTTTGAGGAGGTAAATTTCGACGGAAAGACATTGGCGGTGAAAGAGGGCGATACGTTGTGCTTGGGCAAGCATACGTTGCAATTTATCATGGCACCTATGGTGCATTGGCCAGAGGTGATGGTGACATACGACCAAACGGACAAGGTGCTCTTCTCGGCCGATGCCTTCGGTAAGTTTGGCGCGTTGGCGCACAACGAGGAGTGGGCATGCGAGGCGCGTAGATACTACTTTAATATTTGCGGTAAGTATGGCGTGCAGGTGCAGGCGTTGCTGAAGAAGGTAGCGGCCTTGCCGGTAGCAACGATTTGTCCGCTACATGGCCCCGTGCTGAGCGAGGATTTGGGCTACTATGTTGGCTTGTACGATACGTGGAGCAAGTATGAAGTGGAGACGGATGGCGTGTTTGTGGCCTTCGCTTCTATTCATGGCGGTACGGCCGAGGCAGCGCGTAAGTTGGCCGATATCTTGCGCGAAAAGGGCGCTAAGAAGGTGTCCGTGGCCGATTTAAGTCGCGACGATATGGCCGAGGCGGTAGAGGATGCCTTCCGCATGGGACGCTTGGTGGTGGCGGCAGCATCGTACGATGCAAGTGTGTTCCCACCAATGTACGACTTCTTGCATCACTTGCAACTGAAGGGCTATCAGAAGCGTCGCGTAGGCGTTGTGGAGAATGGTTCGTGGGCGCCTTGTGCGGGGCGCATCATGACGGGTATGCTCGAACAAATGAAGGATATCGAGATTGTGCAACCAATGGTTACCATTCGTTCGCGCATGAAGCAAGCGGATATTCCTGCACTTGAGGCGCTTGCTGATGAGATGCTGAAGAATTAATAGTTAAAAGTAAAAAATTAAGGGGCAAACAACGTTTGCCCCTTTTTTTCTTATATGGCGGACACATCATGGCGTGTCCCTACACTAGTCACTAGTAGCTAAATACCCATTCAACTTCTCCCCACCATCGATAGAGGCAATGTAATCGGTCAAGACACGGATGTGCTTGTCGGCTACAAACGTGCGGAGGCCTTGGAGGGTTTCGAGCACACAATAATCGCCCGCAATGCCACAGATGTCGATAGTGGCATCGTTGGCTATCGCTTCGCTGATGTGGCGTGCAAGGGCTGCGCCATCCTCCTCGTTGTCGAAGATGGAGTACTCTTCTTTCTCCGTCTTGGTACCTTTGTAATAGCGTAGGACAATTGCTTGCGATTGCGCGAGGGCCTCGTCAAGGTAGGCAGGTGTATCCCATCCGGGGGTGTGAAGAACGCAATGTGGTGGCCATATACCGCCATTATCAGCAAACGAGCAGTGGTTGGCGGGGTGACTATCCATCGTTACGAAGATGGCGTGATAGCGCTCGGCATTAGCCGCGATATAGCTGGCCAATGCTTGCATCTTTGCTTCGGCCTCGGCCACCGCCAACGAGCCGTTGATAAAGTCGTTTTGCGGATCTACAATCAATAATAACTGTTTCATAGTTTGGGAAATAAATCGAGGTTACTGAACGATGGAGTGAGCTCGCCTTGCTCGATGCGATGGATAATCTCTACCACCTTGGCGTTGATAGGGGTGGGGAAGTTTACCTTCTTTCCATACAAGCAAACAACGCCGTTGATGGCATCGACTTCGGTTTTCTTTCCCTTCTCCAAGTCTTGTAGCATGCTGACCTTTAGCTTGGCGTGTTTGCGGATGGCAATGGGGATAATGAAGAGCGAGATGGCGCGTTTCACGGGGTTGGAGTAGTCGAGCAATTTTACAATATCCTTGCCTTGCACAGGTTCGATGCGGATGCCGCCTTTGCGACACACGTCGATACACTCTTTTATCAATGCTTGCACAATGCGACGCGAACGCTTATTGCCTGCAGCTTCGCCAAAGGTACATCCCAACACAGCGCTCATGCCCGAAAAAGCAGAGTTGATGAGCAATTTACTCCAACGCGAGCCGATGAAGTTGGCATCTATCTCTACGGCGCCCATTAGCTCGAGGAGGCGTTTCACTTCGTTCATCAACGGATGGGGAGTGGGCGAGAGGGTACCTAACGAAAAGGTTAGGCTATCGGGCGAGCTGGTGAGCTCGCACACACCTGGCGATTGAAGGGTGGCACCCCACGCTACGGTACATCCCAACACTCGTTGCTCGCCTACAATGGCACCAATCTCTAACTCTGGGATACCGTTTTGTAGGGTAACAATCACGCCTTCGTCGGCCAGGTAATCCTTCAAGAAGGTCACTACCTCGGCGTTTTGTTGTTGCTTGGTCATGAGGAAGATAATGTCGTACGTACCCGACATCTCCGAAGGAGTGTAGGCCGTTACCGCTTGGGTAAAGTTGACGGTACCGGTTATTGTTGCACCTTTTGTTTGAAGCGCTTCTACATGCGCCTTATTGCGGTTTATCAACTCGATTTTTTCGCCTTTCTGGGTGATGTATGCACCCAATATGGTTCCTAACGAACCTGCTCCATAGATGGCTGCTCTCATAAGTGTATTTTTATGTTTTGGGCAAAGTTATGGAAAATATCTAAAGATTTGGAAAACTTTTCCGTTTTTATTTTGAAGTAGCGGTACGAAATGTTACTTTTGCAATCCATATAAATGTATGGTTTAAACAATATGAAAATAGGTTTTGATAACGAGAAATACCTGAAGATTCAATCGGAACGAATCAAGGAAAGAATCAATCAGTTTGGCGATAAACTCTACTTGGAGTTTGGCGGAAAACTATTCGACGATAACCACGCAAGCCGCGTATTACCAGGCTTCCAACCCGATAGTAAGTTGCAGATGTTGACGCAACTAAGCGATTGTGCCGAGATTGTGTTTGTAATCAGTGCACTAGACATTGAGAAGAACAAAATGAGAGGCGATTTGGGTATTACCTACGACGAAGATGTGTTGCGCTTGCGCGAAGAGTTCGAAAAGATGAATTTCTACGTTAGCAGTGTGGTGGTGACACACTATAACGGACAATCGAGTGCCGATGCCTATCGCGCACGATTGGAACGACTCGGCATCAAAGTCTATTATCACTACACCATCGAGGGATATCCAAACAATGTGGCGCTTATCGACTCGGACGAGGGATTTGGTAAGAACGATTATGTGGAAACAACCCGTCCGCTCGTTATTGTTACAGCACCTGGCCCCGGTAGCGGAAAGATGGCGGTGTGCTTAAGCCAGTTGTATCATGAACATAAGCGTGGCGTGAAGGCGGGATACGCTAAATTTGAAACATTCCCCGTGTGGAACTTACCGCTGAAGCATCCGGTGAACGTAGCTTACGAAGCTGCTACGGCCGACTTGAACGATGTGAACATGATTGACCCCTTCCACTTGGAGGCATATGGAAAGATTACCGTAAACTATAACCGCGACATTGAGATTTTCCCTGTGCTGAACGCACTCTTCGAAGGTATTTATGGCGAAAGCCCTTACAAATCGCCTACGGATATGGGTGTGAACATGATTGGCTTCTGTATGAACGACGAAGAGGCGTGTTGCAATGCCGCACACGACGAGATTATCCGCCGTTACTACTATGCTCTATGCAAATTGGCGCAAAAGGGCGAGGGAGAGAGCGAGGTGAGCAAGATTTCGCTTTTGATGAAGCAAGCTAAACTTACAACCGAGTATCGCAAAACAACCGTTGCCGCACACGAACGCAAAGAACTTTCGGGAGTTCACTCGGCCGCTATCGAACTACACGATGGCACCATTATCACCGCACGCACAAGTTCGTTGTTAGGCCCTTCGGCGGCATTGCTATTGAATGCTACCAAGCACTTGGCCGGCATTCCCGACGATTTGAAATTGATTCCCGAATACTTGATTGAGCCAATACAAAAGACAAAGGTAACGTATTTGCATGGACGTAATCCTCGCTTGCACACCGACGAGGTGTTGGTAGCTCTTTCGCTATTGAGCAATCACGATGATAATTGTCAACGCGCCTTGGATCAATTGCCTAAGTTGAATGGATGTCAAGCTCACTCTACCGTGATGTTGAGCGAGGTTGACCAAAAGATATTCAAGAAACTTGGCGTAGGTATCACGTGCGACCCAGTGAAGAAGGGTAACAAACTTTAATGAAAGAGCTCTTCGAGCCCTCCGAATAAAATTTTGAAAACATGAAAAATACCCCTTTTTATTCCTTAAAGCAAATAGTCGCTTGCGTAACGTTGAGCATAGTGACTTGCATGCTTGCTGCTTGTGGTAGCGATAAGCCGGTAGAAGAACCTGAAAAACCAAACGTAGAGCAACCTACGGATAATCCTACAGATGTACCTACCAATACTCCTACAATATGGGACGACCAAGGATGGATTACTGCTACCGAAGCTATCCAAGATATGGGATTGGGGTGGAATCTGGGCAATACGCTCGATGCATGCGACTTTAGCAAGGGATTTGGTGCCGCCGATTGGAAATCGTGGGAAACATGTTGGGGACAACCGGTAACTTCACCCGAGTTGCTACAGATGATAAAAGATGCTGGATATGGGGCTGTGCGAGTACCCATTACTTGGAAAGGTCACTTGGATGCTAACGGAAAGGTGAACGCGCAATGGATGAATCGCGTGAAGCAAGTGGTTGATTATGTGATGAATACTGGCATGTATTGCATTATAAATGTGCATCACGACACAGGTGCCGATGAAAACGCATGGCTCGTGGCAAGTATGAAGAGATATAACGAAAACAAAACTCTATACGAAGGACTTTGGAAGCAGATTGCCGAAACCTTTATTGGATATGACGAACGATTGATGTTCGAATCGTACAACGAAATGCTCGACGAACGACGCTCATGGTGCTTCTCTACCTTTGCAGGGGGATATGATACCAAAGAGGCGGCCGATGCTTACAAAGCCATCAATAGTTATGCACAAAGTTTTGTGGATGTGGTACGTGCTACTGGTGGAAACAACGTAGGACGCAACCTTATCGTAAATACTTATGGTGCTTGCAATGGTGGAGGTACATGGAATCCACACTTAATCGACCCGCTTGTAGAAATGAAACTACCTACCGATGTAGTGGAAAATCACTTAATCTTCCAAGTTCATACCTATCCCGATATCACCAATTTAGATAATGCTAAAGCCGAAGTGTCGTCGATGATTGCCAACTTGAAGAAATACTTGGTTACTAAAGGTGCACCCGTTATTATTGGCGAGTGGGGAAGCGGAGGCGAGAGTCAATTTACCGTAGAAAGTAAATCGGCATTTATTTACGACTTTGTGAAGCAAGCAAAAGCGGCCGATATGGGTATATACTATTGGATGGGTATATCCGATGCTACCGCTCGACAATTGCCTGCATTCAACGAGCCGGAGTATGCATTGGCTATGCTGAAGGCATATCATGGAGATGATTACTCGCCCGAGTTGCCTACGATGGATAATATGGAATACGACTATGTTGTTACTTATAACGCACTATGGAGTGAGGCGAATCTTTGTAACCAAGAATTTAGCTTGGACAACTACAAAGGTATAAAAATAGAGTTGGGCGAGAAACCTCAAAATGGCACCCTGAACATAAAGGTTTATGGCGAAAGTGAGGGTGACGAACAATATAGCTCGGTGGCGGATGCAGAAAGTGTATTGACCTTCGATAAAACTATTTTGGGAGAAGATGTTAGACGCATAACCCTACAATGTATGGTCGATGCCCAAGTGAAGGCAACCATCAAACGTATAGTGCTGATTAAAACAGACGATACGGAAGAGGTTCAAACTCCTTCTGTTTTTTGGGGATGTACAATAGATTTACAAAAAAAATAGTATATGTTTCAAGGTAAAGTAGTGGTGGTGACCGGTGGTGCAAATGGCATTGGTAAATGCATTGCGCGTGAGTTTCGCGATAAAGGTGCGCACGTATATGTGATAGATAAACAACCAACGGGCGAGCACTTTGTGGGCGATATCTCGAAGAAGGAGGATTTAGAGGCGTTTGTGGCCGAAATCTTAAAGCAACATAGCACGGTAGATTACATCATCAACAATGCTTTGCCGCAAATGAAGGGCATTGACGAGTGCTCGTGGGAGGATTTTCAATATGCACTCAGTGTAGGCGTAACGGCACCCTTCTATTTGGTAAAACTGCTTCAAGCACACTTGGCCGAAGGTGCATCCATCATCAATATCTCTTCGTCGCGCGATAGAATGAGTCAACCGCAAACCGAGAGCTATACGGCGGCAAAAGGCGGTATAGCGGCTTTGACGCATGCACTTGCCGTGAGCTTAGCAGGGAAGGCGCGTGTAAACTCAATCTCGCCTGGATGGATAGATACTACCAATTCTATTTTCGATGGTGCCGATGCCGTTCAACAATTGGTAGGTAGGGTAGGTAATCCAATGGATATAGCCAACATGGTGTTGTTTCTTTGCTCGGACAAAGCAGGATTCATCACCGGTGAAAACATCTGCATAGACGGAGGAATGACTAAGCAGATGATTTATCACGGTGATAATAATTGGAAACTTGATTTATAATTTATTCGAACATAATCCCGTTACCATCGGTGTCGAGGGTTTGGGCTAATTTGTCGATGTTGAGGCTTCGTGCCGAGGCATCGACAATTTCTTTATAGATACCTCCCTTGCGATAGAGTTCGTCAGGGTTGCCCGATTCTTCCACACGTCCCTCTTTCATGGCATAGATAATGTCGCTATCAATGATTTGCGAGATGCTATGCGAGATGATGATAACCGTTCGATCGAGCTTGATGGCATCGATGCTTGCTTTGATTTGTTCGGTGGCAATAGCATCGAGCGAGGCGG
>JAFYML010000229.1 GCA_017556595.1 Bacteroides sp. | reverse complement strand
GCATAGATGCCGATACCATTGAAAAGGGTATAATCGGCTTTCACGTAAAGGTTGGCATATTGGTTGGGAATCGTAGGTGTATCATCTAAGACATAACCTATATATTGATAACCCACTTCGCATTGTAAATCATGAATAGGGTTAAGCAGAAATGCTACGTTGGCTGATATTTTTGGTAATAAAAAGTAATGTCCGTTTAATTTCTTTATAGAATTGTTAGTTTCCCAATTACGATACATAATCGAAGCCTCTATGCCAAGCAATTGTTTGTAATGATAGGCAAGATCAGTACCTATGTAAAAGTTACTTAAATTACATTGAACAAATTCCCATCTTTTGTAGTAATACCGGAAAGGATCATCTTCGTATGGTTTAACGAAAGTAGGTACGACTTCGTTTTTTAGCATCTGATAACCACCAAATAGGTGCATATAGAATCCTATATTGCTTCCTATTTTATAGCCTGCTGCTGCATTTAGTTGCTCGAAACCGCTTTTGAAAGGTGCTTCAATTTGAGTGTATGGCGCTATTGTTTCCAAATGTCGTAAGTCATTTATGCGTCTTCCACCAGTTAGTTTTATGTAAAGCGAACTACTTTTGGATTTAGTATAATCAAAACAAAAATCGGGTGCCAGATAAAACTCTTCGTCAAATTTGGTTCCTAATGCTGCGATTGCGCCCAATTTAAGTTGCCAATCATCGCTTTGAACTTGGTAGTAAGGGTTGAAGTCTATAGTGCTATAAGTGTATTTTTTTGTTTTTTTAAAAGTGTACCTTCTAATAAAGTTATTGTTTATTTGGATATTAAGTCCTACAATACTATTATTCTCTGGCAATGATGTGTAAAAATTGGCATTAGTGCGGATGATTGTTTCCTTTATGGGCTTAATAGGTTCGTGTGCACGTTGATAGAGGAGCAATGCCGTATGAATATCGTACTGGTACTTCTCCGAAGTGTTATTGGATTTAATGCCTACTTGTACATCACCCGATGTAAATCGTTGCCGTTCTTTGATTTGTGTTTCGTATAAAGTATAAGTCAGATGGTTGAAGTTGCTTAACCCAAAATGTCCACCTGCTTGAAGCGTCACCTTATTAAATGCGTGCGCGTATTCCACGCCCGCGCGTGTACGATAGAAATAAGAATCCCATTTGTGAGATGAATCATATTGTTTATACGCACCATTATGCCCATTCAAGTCGGCTTGTATATTAAGCTTATCGTTATCGCTTAGGTTGAAAAGGTAATTACCATAGAAGTCTACCTTGCCGTAATTGCCGGCACCCAAACGCAAATAGCCGGGCTTTGCCGTAGGTTGTTGCTCGGTAGCGGTATAGTTGTTCATTTGCTCGTATGGAAATTGCTTTGTGGCCATCACTTCCATGCTATACTCTACCGGACGATTCTCTACCGATGGTGCCTCAACTTGGGGCAATACATTGATTTTGGTTGCATCTTCAATCAATGGTGAGTACTCTTGCTCTACCACCACGGTGCGGTTTAGCAATGAATCGTTCTTTTGCTCTTGTGCGTAGAGTGACGTTGATAGTAGCAATGCAATGTATAATAATCTTTTCATGTTCTTCGTTTGCTAAATGGTTATTCCTCTGTAATAGTGGTCAATCGCTCTTCAATCATGCCGGCAATATCATCGTCTGCCTGATAGTTTTGTTTTAGGCTCAACAAGTATTGGCGTGCCTCAATGTTTTTGCCTTGTGCAGCATAAACATCCGAGAGTAACACGAATGCTCTAGCCAACCAGTAGGCATGTGGTGTACTTTGGTCGATGAATTGCAATACTTGTTGCTCGGCGGCAGCATACTCTTCATTGTCGAATAACATTTGCGACAAACGATATTTAGCTTCTGCACCATAAGCAGTTCGTAAATCGTTGGCCAATTCTTGCCAATCGGCAAACGCTTTTTCGTTGGCGTGCTCTTGCAGGTAGGCCATGCTTCGTGCGTAAAGCGCTTCGTTCTTTAATTCGGGCGAAAGTTTTTCCTCGCTCAACAACGAAGTGGCGGCATGAATGGTTTCTGTTGCATTGTTCAAACTATTTGCGCTTCGCAATGCACCAATCATGGCTATCTGTTTGCGCTCGGGAGTAGTAGCTTTTGCTTTAAGTTGTTTGTAGGTGGTCAATGCCTTTTCGTATTGTTGTTGTTTCATCAATGCTTCGGCTTGCATCAATAGCGCCTCTTCAGTGAAGGGAGCATCGGGATATTCCAACAACTTAGCGGTATGGTTTAGCAACTCAGTATCGTTATTGCTTGTTTTCGCCATCAATGCCAAGTAGTAGTGCGCATTTAAGTTAAATGCACCTTGTGGATAGCTTTGCAAGTAGCGTTCAAAACTTTGCTTGGCTTGTGCGTTGTCGCCCTTCATATATACCTTTTCGGCGGCAATGTAGGTCAATGAATCTTGTTCGTTTACTTCGAAACGGATGTTGCCGGGAATCTCGGTAATGAGCTTGGCATACTCATCTACGCGGTTGGTTTCCACGTAAAGCGACTTCAAATCGCGCATTGCCAATTTTGCTTCTTCGCTACCGGGGTAGTTGATAACCACCTGTTTGTAAGCCTGGATAGCTTTATCGTAATTGTCTGCTTGGTAGTGCAACAAACCAATTTCGGTTGCCGCTTTTCTGCTTAGCGGGCTATCGGGATAGTTACTTACCAATTGTTGGAAGGTTTCGATAGCTTGGGTATTGGCAGATTGTTGCACGTACGAACGTCCTTTTTCGTATAGTGCGTTGACGTGGTAGGGCGATTGTGGATAACGTTTCGATAGCTCGTTCAGTAACGACACCTTCTTGCCGTAATCCTTCTGCAAACCAGCTACTAATGCCAATTGGTAATAAGCATAATCACCACCTACCGTACCTTGTGCTTCGGCAAGGTTGTAGTATTGTTTTGCCTCTTCAAATTGGCGATTATTCAGATAACAATCGGCTATTCTATTATATGCATCGGCTAGCAACGATTTGTTCTTCTCTTTCTCTTTCGATGTAAAAGCGAGGAAGCGTCGGGCGGCATTGGCATATTGTTTTTCTCTAAATAGGATATATCCAAGATTGTATTCAGACAACGCATACATCTGTGTATCCTTTTGTAGGGATTGTTGTTGGTAAGTTTGGAAGTCGCGTTTAGCTTTCTCCCATTCGTTTTGTCTGTAGTAAGTTTCACCGCGCCAATAGTGTGCTTCTGCAGCTATCTGGCGATTGTATTTGCTCAACTCAATGCTGCGGCTAAAATAGTTGATAGCCTCAGTAAATAGCGTGTTGGTAAACGCTTGCGTTCCTAATTGGAAAAGTATCTTTTGCTTGGCGCCAAGAATTTCGCTACTTGGTTGGGCAATGCGTTCGATGGATTGCAATGCGGCATCGTAGCTTTTAGTGTTCATATATACCTCTACCAAATAGCCGCTGACCTTATTGGTGAAGCGCGATTGTGGGAAGTCGTTGAGGAAACGCTCGAATACCGTTACCGATTCGCCAAATGCCGAGTAGGCCGTTTCGTGAATGATAAGTGCATGGTTGTAGGCGGCCAACTCTTTCACCGCTACATCGGCATTGCTTGCAGCTGCTTGTTCGAAAAACATACGAGCTTGCGTCTTATCGCCCAATTTCAATGCCGCCAATCCCATGTTCAAGTAGGCATTTTGGGCCAACGCATCGTCGATGGTTGTTACTTTGTTCAAGTGCTCCACTACTTCGCCATAAAGGGCCGTGTTATAGCACGACAAACCTAACATATACAACGCATCGCGTCGTGGTTTTTCGCTATTCAATTGCAAGTAGTTTTTAAGTGCATTGGTAGCCGCTTGCGGTTGGTTAAGGTGATAATTTACAGCACCTTTTATGCGATACATTTGTGCGGTATGCTCATTGTTTTTGTATTTCTCCAAATAGCTGTTGACTACCTCTTCAGCCTTTGCATATTGCTTTGTTTGCAAGTAGATTTCGGCTATATAATAGGGCACTAACGTTTCATATTTGGGATGATTTTGCAACGATAAGAAACCTTCTAAAGCTTCGTCAAAGCGTTGTTGGGTGTAACGTATGTAGGCCAAATAATACTTGCTATCAGCATCGTAGCGCGACGAAGTGTTGCTTAGTGCCAAGAACCAACTTGCGGCTTCGGTTAAGTTGCCTTGTTGCAAGTAGCTTACCGCCATTCGGTAGATGAAATCATCGCGTTCTTCATCACTCAATTGGTCGAAATCGCATTGCTCAAACCAGTTTAGTGCTTGCTCATACTCCTTGTCGAAAAAATAAGCTGAGGCTAATACGCCTTTCAAACGGTTGTTATAGGGCGATTCGGGATAGGCCTTCAGTACATTTTCAAGTTGCTGAGCGGCATCGGGTTGTTGCAATTCATAACTGATGCAAGCCAACATGTAATGCGCTTGCATGCGTTGCGTTTCGGTCGTTGGTATCTCTCTAACTTCTTTAAGGTAGTTTGTCAAGGGTGATATTGCCGCCGAATAGGCTTTTTCTTCAAATAAGTTCTTGCCTACTATAAAGTCGTTATCTTGGGCATGGAGTGATAGAAACGAACTACCAATCAGCCATAAGGCTATAGTAATGATGCGATGTTTCATGCTAATTGTTACTGTTTTATACATGTAGTTCAAGTACGAAACGGGTACCTTTGGTGTAGCTACTATCCAAACTGAGTGAACCATTCATTTTGGTAGCTATCAATGCACAAATAGGCAATCCTAATCCGTCGCCCTGAGTCAATTCTTTCACTTGTGCAAAGGGTTTGAATAAGTTTTCGCGTTGCTCTTCGGCTATGCCACAACCGGTATCGGTTACAATGAACTGATGTGTATGTGCACCACGTTTCTTGAAGTCGAGGATTATTTTTCCTCCTTCAGGTGTGTATTTGGCTGCATTTTCTAATAGGTGTAGGATAACGCGCTCAAGGTGTTCCGCATTGATGGGCGCCGATAGCTTTGGTGCATTAACGCTACAAGTAACGTCTGGTGCTGTTTTGTCCGCAATCTTAGCCATTACACCCTCGCAGAAGGTGAGGATGTTTTTGTTTTCCATTTCGAATGGCTCGTCAATGGTGCTTTCAAGTTCCGACATCTCTTGTATGTGGTCGGCAAACGAATGCAACGCCTTCACTTCCGCTAAGTCTTGTGGTAGGCTGTTGAGTGTAGGTCCCATTTGCGAAGAAATGTTTTGGATGAACTTGGTTTTTAGCTCGTTGTGTTCCTTCGCCGTTTGGATAATTTTCTTTTGTTTGCGCGACAAAACGATGAAGCGTAGCAATACGATTGCGCCAATTACCAATGCGGCGGCTAGGATAAGTAGCAACACGCAAAGGGCAATAATAATGTATTGCTTGCTACTTAACTTATCATCTTTTTCGGTAATGGTTTGTAGGCTTTCATCATATTTCTGTTGCAAAGCATCCAAGTTGTCTTGTGCTTTTAATGCTTGCACAGAGTCGTGCCAAAGCATATACTTCTCGTAGGTTCGTGCCATGAACGATGCGTTGCCGGCTCTACGAGCAATACCGATAATTGTTTGGTAGCACTTGTCTATCTCGTCATATTGCTTGGCGGCTTTATATTTCTCTATCAGTTTGTTGATACACGCATCCCCTTTGGTGCTTTCACCGAATGTGTAGTAAACGTTTGCTTGTGTGTATAGCAAATCGTTGCTGATAGAGTCATTCTCTATTGTTTTGGTTTGTTCTTCCAAGCGTTCAAGTTGCTCTTTGGCACGTTTGGAGTTGCGCAATTTGATGTACATCTGTATGCGCTCTTTGGTGATGTTATACCTTACCTCCGGCATCTTCTTGCCACCGGCTCGTTCTTCGCCATAAAGTGCCGATTCGGCATTGCGCAACGATTCAAAGGCCTCTTTGTATTCGTTGCGTCCGTGTTGTTGTTGCGCTTTTTTAATAAACGAGGCCGACGATTGCGCCATTAGTGTAAAGCTACAAAATGTAGCTACTATGAAGAAAAATACTCTTGTTTTCATTTTTGCATTCTATTATTTTGCTACAAAAGTAGTGACTTTTTTAATATTTAAAGCTGCTTCCCCCTAAAAACTCGCGCAACAAAGAGGTTGGGGGTAACTCCAAATCTTTGATCGCGGTAAAATACTGAATGAATCGTCGTAGGCGATATGCTTCGGCAAATTCAGGACAATTTTGAGGAACACCCATCAAGATAGGCTCAATGTAAGGACGAAGTACGCCCAGCTCGAACAACATGGCCGAGTTGAACATCACATCGGCATTCTCTTGGTAGGGGAAAATCCATTTGTCTTCTCCGGCGCGCACGCTTGGCCAACGCGAAATGGTTTCTTGTGCCGAATAGTTACGATACTTGTAATCGCGAATTATGCGTCGGATAAGGCGGTTGTCGCTTGTAGGAATCCAGTTGTGATTATCGAGCGAGATGCTGGTAAGTGCCGATACATAGATTTTAAACTTATGCTCGGGCGCAATCTGCGGTGTCAATTCGGGATTTAGTGCATGTATGCCTTCGAGAATCAACACCATGTCCTCTTTCAATTGCAACTTCTCTCCCTTGTATTCGCGTTGTCCGGTGGTAAAGTTGAAGGTAGGCAACATAATCTCTTCGCCACGTAGCAATGCTTGCAAATCCTCTTCGAACTTCTTCAAGTCGAGTGCATAAAGCGATTCGTAATCATAATCGCCATTCGCATCGCGAGGCGTATCTTCGCGATTTACAAAGTAATTATCAAGCGCAATGGGGTAGGGACGTATGCCGTTGGTCATCAGTTGCACACTAAGGCGTTTGCTGAAAGTGGTTTTGCCCGATGACGATGGCCCCGAAATCAATACCAACTTCACCGGTTTACCTCCGTTGCGTCCTCTATTGTAGATTTCTTCGGCAATTTGTGCAATTTTCTTTTCTTGCAATGCTTCGGCCACCTTAATCAATCCTCCGGCTTCGCCTCTTTGGCATATCTTGTTCACATCGCCCACGTTGCTACATTCAAGGATGTCGTTCCAACGAAGATGCTCTTTGAAGGCTTCGAACATCTTTTCTTGTTTTACTATTTCGCCTAGTTGGTCGGGATTGTTTTTGTCGGGAAGGCGCAATAACAATCCATCGTAATACTTCACCAAGTCAAAGAGGTAAAGGAAACTGGTGCTGGGCAACAAACAACCGTAATAGTAGTCGATTGTATCGCCTAGCATATAATAATAGGTATATAGCGAGCCGGTGCTTTCCAATAGCTTGGCTTTATCTTCCAAACCCAATTCGTGGAAGCACGGAACAGCTTCGGTGGTTAGACACTCTTTGCGGCGGAAAGGGATATCTTCTGCAATAATTTCTTGCATGCGTTTTTTTAGTGCGTTTACATCCTCCAATTCGATGGGACGGCCAATGTACAAATTACAGAAATAACCGTTCGATACCGAATGCTCCACACATAATTTCCCTTTAGGAAAAATCTCTTTGATAGCCTTGTAAAGCACAAAACATAGGCTTCGTGCATAAGTGCGTCGAGCAGATGGATGTGTAATGTCCAAAAACTCCACATCTTTATTGTGATAAACCCTATAAGATAGCCCTTCTGTGCAGTTATTCACCCTTGCACTGACCAATTGATGGGGTAATTTTAAATTAAATCCTTGATAAATCTCCAAAAGTGTGCTCCCAATAGGGAATGTTTGGGAAATATTATTATTTTTGCAACGGATTTGTACCATAAATGTAAAAATCTAAAAGTTCGTATTCTTATTTTGAATGTGAAGATAACGATTTTCTTGAAAATAAAACAAAAAACCTACAAATAAGTGAAAGATGGATTATTCTTTTTATGATTTTTTAAAATTGCTAGGCTCTTTAGCCCTATTCCTTTACGGAATGAAGATAATGAGTGAGGGTCTTCAAAAGTTTGCCGGAGATAGACTTCGACGTATTTTAACCGCTATGACCACCAACCGCGTAATGGGCGTTATTACCGGTATGTTGATTACAGCACTTATCCAATCCTCTTCGGCTACAACCGTGATGGTGGTTAGTTTTGTGAACGCAGGTTTGTTGGAGTTGGCTCAATCCATTGGTGTGATTATGGGTGCCAATATCGGTACCACCGTAACTGCTTGGATTATCTCGGCATTAGGATTTAAAGTTGATATAGCCGCCTTTGCTATACCTTTGCTATTCTTTGGTTTACCATTGTTGTTCTCTTCAAAAAGCAATCGCAAATCGTTAGGTGAATTTATCTTTGGTTTCTCATTCCTGTTCATGGGTCTTCAAAACTTGAAAGCCAATGCGCCCGACTTGCAACAAAACCCCGACATGTTGCAATTTGTTCAAAATTGGGCCGATATGGGATTCATCTCAATCTTGATTTTTGTACTTATTGGTACAGTGCTCACCATGATTGTACAAGCATCAGCGGCAACTATGGCCATCACCTTGATTATGTGTGCCAATGGTTGGATTAGCTTCGAATTGGGTGCTGCGTTAGTGCTTGGTGAGAATATCGGTACTACCATTACCGCTAACTTAGCTGCATTAACCGCCAATACACAAGCCAAACGAGCTGCTATGGCGCACTTGGTGTTCAACGTATTTGGCGTTATTTGGGTGCTTTGTCTATTCCCATTCTTCACTAGTGACATTTCGTGGTTTGTAGAAAACG
>JAFYML010000228.1 GCA_017556595.1 Bacteroides sp. | reverse complement strand
TTCTTGCTCCTTCATGTTAATCATCAGCTCCTTCTTTGTGCAACAGAGTTTCACTACCAAGGGGATGATAACGGGTACCAATGCCATGTACGAATAGGCTGCAATGGCGATAGGGCCAAGCAAGTGAGGAGCCAACTTAATGGTGGTAAAGATAGCGGTAGGGCCATCGGCACCACCAATGATACCCAACGAAGCAGCCTCCTTCAAAGTGAAGAATCCTGAGCCTACAGCAATGAGCAACACGGTAAAGATACCAAACTGAGCTGCTGCACCAAAGATAGAGAGGCGCAAGTTGCGAAGCATAGGACCAAAGTCGGTCAACGCACCTACACCCATAAAGATGATAGGTGGCAACAAACCGGTCTTAATCAGCATGTAATAGAGGAAGTTCATCAACCCAAGTTCGTGAGCGATTTCGGGCAATGACATCTCCCAGATGTTCTTCATCACGCCGTGTACTTCCACCATACCATTCGAATCAGCTTGAATAACGCCCATCTCTCCACCAGGGAAGTTAGCGATAAGTACACCGAAAGCTATGGGGATAAGCAGCAATGGTTCGTAATGCTTCTTGATACCCAAGTAGAGCAACACGAATGCCAAGGCATACATGATGAGGAACGACGGTTGTGCAGCAATGTTGCTGAACGCCGTCATGTCATATAATTTACTTAAAATATCTTCCATAAGATTATCCTATCTTCATGATTACGTCGTCTTCTGATACGCTATCACCAGGATTAGCGCAGATAGCTGTAATAGTACCACCAAATTCGGCACGAATAGCGTTGTAAGTTTTCATTGCTTCGATGTAGCAAAGCAAATCGCCTTCGTTCACCTTATCGCCCACCTTGAGTGGAGTTTCTTGTGTATTCTTAGTGAGGAAGAACTTACCTTCGAGTGGTGCCACCACATCCTTACCTTCGCCGGCAGGTGCGCTTGCACTTGGTGCAGCAGCAGGCAATTCAGTATCACCATACGCTACTGTTACGCGATAAGCTTGTCCATCGACTTGTACGGTCAAAGTCTTTGGCTTCGCATCTTCTGTTGCGCCACCCACTTGTTGTTCTTTACGACGCT
This sequence comes from Bacteroides sp., assembly GCA_017556595.1. Classification (GTDB taxonomy): domain Bacteria; phylum Bacteroidota; class Bacteroidia; order Bacteroidales; family Bacteroidaceae; genus Bacteroides. The sequence goes on along the minus strand of JAFYML010000228.1, from coordinate 1,092 downwards.
TTTCTACATCGGCCAAGAAATCTTCCTTCGCCTTGCCGCTCTTGTATGCTTCGTATTGAGCTGGGTGCATAGCATATTCGAAGAGTTCTTCGTCGTCTTCGCCAAGTTCCCATTTATTTTCTTTCATCATCTTGCGATACTTGTCGAGCGCATCTGGGTAGTTGTCTTGTGGATTACCAGTGAAGAATTTGCGTCCTTCGCGTTCAGCCTTTTCGATGATTTCGGGTGCCAACTCGCCAGGAAGTTTACCTGCCTTACCAAGAATCATATCCCAAATATCGTCGGCAATCATGCCCCAACGTTCTTTGCCTTTTTCCAACGCAATAACGTTCATCATGGCCAAGTTCTTCACGTATTGGCTAAATGGTGTTACCAATGGAGGATAACCCACGCGTGGCCATACGTAAGCCACTTCGTCGAATAGCTTAATGAGCAATTGATCTTGTGTCATGAATGGCAAGTTACGTTTTGCCTTATACTTGTTGATACTTTCCAAGTTGCTTTCCAAATCGGCCATCAACGAACCCATCATACCACCTGGCAAACCTGGGGCAATGAGCAACGAATTCATCAAGCGATTCTTCGGACTAATATAAAGACCAAGGAAGTCGTCCATAAACTCTTGTACCAATGCACGCACCTTCATGTATGCTTCCATGTTGATTTCTGGCACTTGGAAGCCAGCATCCTTCAACATTGCTTGCACGCTGAGCAAGTCGGCATGACCAGTACCCCATGAAAGAGGTTCCATACCTACGTCCACATAGTCACAACCCGCTTCGCACACTTCCAAAATGCTTGCCATATTGAATCCTGGACCTGCGTGGCTATGATATTGGATAGGAATATCCTTGATTTTCTTGATACCGGCAACAATCTTACCCAACGATACAGGGCGACCAATACCGGCCATATCCTTGATACAGATTTCATCGGCACCAGCTTCAATCAACTCTTTCGCCATGTTCACGTAGTATTCTACAGTATGTATAGGCGAGTGAGTGATACTGAGTGCACATTGCGAAATCATGCCAGCCTCTTTTGCATAAGTGATAGAAGGGATGATGTTACGCACATCGTTCAATCCGCAGA
>JAFYML010000227.1 GCA_017556595.1 Bacteroides sp. | reverse complement strand
CCACCTTCAGGCCATGTGCTGCCGTCGGTAGCGCGTGCATCCCAAGGCAAGGTAAAGTTGTGGCGGCAAGTCAGTGTTAAGTCGCCATCCACGATGATGCGCTCTTGGTTGTTTTGGTCGAACCATAATCCCCTCATCGCGCCTTTACCTTGATATTTTGTGATAAGCGGCATCATCTCGCTCAATTTGTTGTAGGCCATCACCAATGCACTGCTTGGTGCATCCGAGCCATCTTCGATAGAGAATGGGCTGATGCCGATAGCTTCGTGCTCGCCAAAGACATAAAATGCGCGAACGCCATCGTTTTCGGTGAGGCGAATTTCGGGGATAAATAGCGGATTGTTGTGTAGATGATATTGAGCCACCCAGTTGGTGAAGCCATCGTCGTAGAGGTCGGGCGATAGAAAATCGATGCTTGGCGCACCGCAATGCCACACGTCAATCAAGTGAGCCAAAGGCCCTGCCGATGGATATTCTCCCGGCTTGCGTCCGCGGCTATTCATGGCGGCATTGACGAAAAGGGGCACGTTGTAGATGCTACGTGCCGTTTGTGCTAAGTGCTCAACATATTTGGCATAGTGGTATGCCATGAATAGCTCGTCGGTGTAGAGGTCGTTGCCAAAGATGGTTTGCCAGTTGCCTTGGGTGAGGCATCCTTGCTTTTCCCACTTAGCAAGCATCTGCGGATGAAGTCTCTTTTTGTTTTGCTTCAGGTAGTTGATGAATTCGGTTGGTACATTGGCTTCGAATGCTTTGTTTGCCACTGCTGAGTAGTCGCGTGCATCTTCCAACATGCCGATTTCGTTTTCAATCTGAATCATGATAACCGTGCCATGCGCTTTGTCCACCTGTGCAATGTGTTGCATCCAACGGCTAAATGCGCGATTGTCGGCTTCGAGTACATTTTGCGAGAAGGCGCTTGCTATTTCCAATGGCTTGCCACTACGCGTGTAGGCTCTTGGGTATTTCTTGTAATCCTCCTTAAACCAAAGCGGTGCATAGCAACTCATCGAGTTTTTCCAAGCGCCAAACCATAAGAAAACTACTTTTAGCTCGTTTTTGCGCGCTTCGTCCAATACCTTGTCGGTAAGTGAGAAGTCGAAAGTACCCTCTTGCGGCTCGATTAAATCCCAATAAGCAGGTACCAGCACGGTGTTCAATCCCATGCGTTGCAGCTTGGGGAAGATGCGCTCAATGTCTTCGTTGCATGCGGCCGATGAATTGCCTAATTCGCCGCTAAGCACAAGAAAGGGTTGATTGTTTACGATGAGTTGAGTGGCTTCGCCTTGCTTGCGGATACTACTGTTTTGCGCATATGCATTGCATATGTTCATCAAGAAAAACGCGCAAATTAGTATCCAATTCTTCATGGGTTGTGTACGTTGATTTAAGTGTTACATTAATTCCCTACAAAAATAATACTTTTTTTTCAATTGCATTTACAATATTGCATCTTTCTTTCCTTTAAATTGATACAATAGGCAAATATTTGTTACAAAAACCTTCGTTTATCGTACATGCACGTCTTTTTATGCTTTATAGCTGTGTTAATGCTTGTGCAAATGTGATTAGTTGCTTTAAGGCGTTTTCTTGCTTGTTGCTTAAGTCAAGAGTCAGTACGCATAGTTTGTTGTCGCCTTGAAGCGTTAGCAAATCTATCTTGTTTATCAGTTCGTATAGTTGGCGTGTAGAGGGGTCGTTTGGAGAGTATTCCATCAATACGCGCAAGTTGCTCACGGTGAGCAGCTCGGTCGAAGTTAATTCTAAGTGGAATGGCTTGCCGCGCATCATAGCCGATAATGCAGCTTGCAATTCTCCGTTACTTTTTGGACGGAAAGGTGTAGCGTTGATATACACCTCGCCATTGAAATTGGCGCGTTTTAGTAACGCCACCAACTTGCCTTGCTCAAACATCGTAGCGCCCACTAGTTGTGTGCCTTGTGGAAGGCTAAGTAGTCCTCTTAGCTCTAACGGCATCGAGTCGGGAGTAGCCAATACCTTGATATCGCCCTTTATTTGGGCGATTTGTTTGAAGTGTTCGGTATGTACAATGCTGTTTTCGTTGGGTTGCGCCATGAGTTGGTCGATGGCGGGCGATAACCTTTGTAGCTCGTTGGGGTTGGCGTGATACACCATCAGCAACGTGCCGTCGTTGTAGGCTAGTTCCAAACCAACGCCTTTGATAGTCGAACGCATGTGATTGCCTGATGCGGTTGGTTTGCTACAATGTCCATCGCTGCTTAATGTGTTGATAAACTCGTCCAACAATATATAGTCGCTCACTTTTAGTGTCAAGGCGATGGTGCGTAGCGTAGGTGCTTCGAACAGATAGATAGGTGTGTTTGCATCGATGCCTGATGTGGCGAGATTGTCCAAGATG
>JAFYML010000226.1 GCA_017556595.1 Bacteroides sp. | reverse complement strand
GGCTAAAGAGGCAGACGATGCAACGGTTGATCCCTTCGCAGCAGTAGAAATAGAGGCGCAATCGCAACCCGAAATTGAGGAAACACCATCGCCGGAGATTGACTTGACGATAGACGATGAAGCTAAGCAACCCGATGCCGTGGTGGAAGAGCCTGTAGATGACGAGGTGGAACTGGTGGTTGAGGAGTATGATGGCGAGGTGGCTGACATTGAAACCAACGTCGCAAATGGCGACGATGGTGATGCTGACAAAGAGCCTCTCTTCGAGGTGGAAACCAAAGCCGATGAAGCACCTATGCAGTTAGAACCCTATAACCCACGCTTGGATTTGGAGCATTACCGCTTCCCAACCATCGATTTGATGAAGCATTTTGACGATAGCTCGCCTACCATCGATATGGAAGAGCAAAATGCCAACAAAGAGAAGATTGTGAACACACTCCGCAGTTTTGGTATTGAAATCAGTACCATCAAAGCAACCGTAGGCCCTACCGTAACGCTATACGAAATAACCCTTGAACAAGGCATCCGCATCCAAAAAATCAAGGGATTGGAAGATGATATCGCACTGAGTCTTGCCGCATTGGGTATTCGTATCATTGCGCCGATACCGGGCAAGGGTACCATTGGTATCGAAGTGCCCAACATCAATCCGAAAATCGTTTCCGGACAAAGCATCATCGGTAGCAAGAAATTTCAAGAATCGACCGCCGAGTTGCCTATCGCATTGGGTAAGACCATTACCAACGAGGTGTTTATGGTGGATTTGGCTAAGATGCCCCACGTGCTCGTGGCCGGTGCAACCGGACAAGGTAAGTCGGTCGGTTTAAATGCTATCATCACCTCGTTGCTATACAAGAAGCATCCGGCTGAATTAAAACTAGTGCTTATCGACCCGAAGAAGGTGGAGTTTAGCATCTACTCGGCCATCGAAAACCACTTCTTGGCGAAGTTGCCCGATGGCGGCGATGCCATCATTACCGACGTAACGAAGGTGGTACAAACGCTTAGCTCAATTTGCGTGGAGATGGACACCCGATACGACTTGCTGAAGGCAGCGCAAGTGCGCAACGTGAAGGAGTATAACGAGAAATTCATGGCGCGCAAACTGAACCCCGAAAAGGGACATAAGTTCATGCCATACATTGTGGTGGTGATAGACGAGTTTGGCGATTTGATTATGACCGCCGGACGCGACGTTGAGCTGCCCATTGCACGTATCGCTCAGTTGGCGCGTGCCGTAGGTATCCACATGATTATTGCTACCCAACGCCCAACAACCAACATCATTACCGGTACCATCAAAGCAAACTTCCCCGCTCGTGTAGCCTTCCGTGTATCGGCTATGATAGACTCGCGCACCATCCTCGACCGCCCAGGTGCTAACCAACTCGTAGGTAAGGGCGATATGCTCTTCTTGCAAGGCGCCGACCCTGTGCGTGTGCAATGTGCCTTTATCGACACTCCCGAGGTGGATAACATCTGTAAGTTCATAGCCAAGCAACAAGGTTATACATCGGCCTTCTTCTTGCCCGAATATATTGACCCGAATGCTGGTGATAGTGAAGTGGGCGATGTGGATATGTCGCGCCTCGACCCACTTTTCGATGAGGCCGCCCAACTGATTGTGTCGAACCAACAAGGTTCAACCTCGCTCATACAACGCAAGTTTGCCATTGGCTACAACCGCGCCGGACGATTGATGGACCAACTCGAAGCAGCAGGCATCGTAGGACCAGCACAAGGAAGCAAACCGCGCGAAGTGTATTGTGTGGATTTGACCGATTTGGAAATGCGCTTGAACAATATTCACTCGTAAAACGATGTCGAAAGGTATGATGAAACGATTGATACTACTTCTCAATGTGTGCATGCTTGCATGGACATCCATGGCGCAACAACTCGATGCAAAGTCGTTGCTCGACAAAGCCGTGACCAACCTACGAGCAAACGAGGGCATACAAGCAAGCGTAACGATTACTGCTCTTGAAGGCGAAACGGATGCTACCATCTGCTTGAAAGGCGATAAGTTTGTGATGGAAACCGAAAGCATGAAGGTGTGGTTCGATGGTACTTCGCAATGGACATATTTGAAAGCAAACGAAGAGGTGACCGTAACTACACCCACCGTTGAAGAGTTACAATTACTCAATCCATACGCTTTGCTTAGCAGCTATCAAACGGGTTATAACCTTGCCCTAATCGGAAATCATCAAAACAAATCGTTCTATGATGTGCAACTGAAGGCGAAGGATAATGCACAACCTTTCCAAACCGTTGTGCTGACACTGAACAAAAAGAACTTGCATCCTATTCGTGTGAAGATGAAACCACAAGGTGCAACCAACGAGATAGCGGTGACGATTACTGCTTATCACACAAAGAAGCAATATCTTGATAGCTACTTCCAATTCAAAGCAACGGATTATCCGTTTGTAGAGGTCATAGATTTGAGATAGGAAACAATAAAAAAACAACTATATGGAAACAGAAAAAGTGAAATGCCTAATTATAGGCTCAGGACCAGCCGGCTATACTGCTGCTATTTATGCTGGACGTGCAAACCTCTCGCCAGTGTTGTACGAAGGATTGCAACCAGGTGGACAATTGACAACTACCACAGAAGTGGAAAACTTCCCTGGATATCCCGAAGGTATCAGTGGCCCACAATTGATGGAAGATTTACGTAAGCAAGCTGCTCGCTTTGGTACAGATATGCGTTTCGGCATTGCTACAAAAGCCGATTTGAGTCAAGCACCTTACAAGATTACCATCGACGACGAAAAGGTGATTGAAGCGCACACCTTGATTATTGCTACCGGTGCTACCGCCAAATATTTAGGCTTGGACG
>JAFYML010000225.1 GCA_017556595.1 Bacteroides sp. | reverse complement strand
TACTTTAATCATTAGTCTTTCAGGTATCTATTTTTTTCTTCAGGAATAACAATCAACAAGATAATATATATCAAAATCCCGGGAAATGCAGCCGAGAAGATTGTGAGCAATACATATATAATGCGCACAAGCGATACATCTAAACCAAAGTAGTTTGCCAATGCCGCACAAACACCAGAAAGTTTTCTTCCGGCACGCGGTCTTTCAAGTTTCTTATCCATGATTATTCTTACTTAAATATTATTCTTTTCGTCATCATGGTTAGCATAGTAAGCACGCAAAGCAGTTGAAGTAACCTTGATAAAGCCTTTCGCATCATCGGCAGTCCAACCCTTTTGTGTTTCACCATATTCACCCAACTTATTCTTCACAAGGTCATCTTTCGATTCAACACCTACTGTAGAGAATGCCAAAGGACGCAATTCTAAGATAGCAGTACCATTTACATTGCGTTGACTTTCAGTAAGCATTGCTTCGATATCACGCATCACAGGTTCCAAATATTGGCTTTCGTGCAAGAACATACCATACCAATTGGCTACTTGATCCTTCCAATATTGTTGCCACTTGCTCAATGTATATTTTTCCAAGAAACGGTGTGCACCGATAATCAGCATAGGTGCAGCAGCTTCAAAACCTACACGGCCTTTGATTCCGATAATGGTATCGCCTACGTGCATATCACGGCCGATGCCGTATGCAGCACCAATCTCTTCTACCTTTTGAATTGCTTTGATAGGGTCATCGAAGCGTTCATCGTTCACAGCTTTCAATTCACCCTTTTCGAAGGTTAAACGCAATTGTTCGCTACCCTCTTTGGTGCAATGTTTCAAATATGCGGTTTCGGGCAATCCTTGTGCAGAATCCAAAATCTCACCACCACAGATTGATGTTCCCCAAATACCTACGTTGTACGAATACTTCAACTTAGCGAAATCAGCAGGGAATCCGTTAGCATTCAAGTAGTCAATCTCTTCTTGGCGAGTCAACGTATTATCGCGTGTTAACGTAATGATTTCTATTCCTGGCGACATTACCGAGAAAGTCATATCGAAGCGGATTTGGTCGTTTCCTGCACCTGTTGATCCGTGTGCAATAGCATCTGCACCAATTTCGTTGGCATAGCGTGCAATGGCCAATGCTTGGAAAATACGTTCCGAACTTACCGAAATAGGATAAGTACCATTACGCAACACATTACCATATACCATGTATTTCAATGATTTTTCGTAATACTCGCGAGTAACGTCAAGAGTAACATATTTTACAGCACCTAGTTTGTATGCATTCTCTTCGTTTGTCTTCAGTTGTTCGGGGCTGAATCCGCCAGTATTAGCACAAGCGGCATACACTTCATATCCTTTTTCCTTTGCCAGATACATCACGGTGTATGAAGTATCCAACCCGCCGCTGAATGCGACTACTACTTTCTTTTTCTTTTCCATTCTATATTGTGTTTTAATTTTTCATTTTTTAAATTGTATCCTCTTTATGGTCCTTTGGATCGTAAAGCATAGCCGTACAAATGCAGAATTTACGATTTTTAGCCACCAAGATATCGTGATTTGTACATCCTTCGCATCCCTTCCAAAAAGCCTCATCGTCGGTCAGTTCATTGAAGGTTACGGGTACATATCCCAATTCGGTATTCATCTTCATCACGGCCGCACCACTTGTCAAACTAAATACCTTTGCCCATGGCCAACGCAAGCGAGCAAGTTTGAACGAGGCCAATTTTATGCGTTTCGCCAAACCTAATCCACGATAATCGGGATGTACAATCAAACCAGATGTAGCTACATATTGCTTGTTTCCCCAGCTTTCAATGTATGTAAATCCAGCAAATTCATCTCCACACAAGGCTATGATAGCCTTTCCCTCTTTCATCTTAGTTGTCACGTACTCGTGTGTACGTTCAGCAATACCTGTTCCGCGCACTTTTGCTGCTTCGCGGATAGTATCCAAAATTTTATCTACATAGATTTCGTGTGAGGCATCGGCCACCATCACGTCAATTTGTTTTTCTTCCATATATCTGTTTCTGTATCTTCAACATCAAAGGTTGGGAATGATTTCCGACAAGAATTCCTTTACCGAGCGGTAGGATGCAGTCTCTTTCAGCACCATCATGATGGTATCGTCACCGGCAATTGTACCCAATATCAGCGAGTTTTCGCGATTGTCTATATCGTAAGCAATGCTACTTGCATAGCCAGGGCGTGTACGTATCACGGCTATATTACCCGAGAATTGCAACGACACAAAGCCTGTGCTACGCATCATTTCTTGTACTCCTTGAGCATGATTTCGCTTATACAAGATATCATTGGGCAACACATATACATATTTGCCGTTTACATTGGCCGCCTTTGCCACTTTCAGTTGTTTCAAATCGCGCGACAAAGTGGCTTGCGTCAGCACATATCCTTCCTGATTCAATGCCAGCAACAAGTCCTCTTGCGAACCCACTTCTTGGCTTGATATAATCATCTTGATTGTATCTAATCGGTCACTTTTCTTTCCCATTATTTTGTATAATTATTCTTTAAGGCTGCAAAAGTAACCATTATTTTGGAAAGAATATGCAAAATACACGGAATTTTTATACTAATATGCTATTTTTTTAGGATTATCGAGAAAATGCAGGAGTAATACTGACAAAAAGTTCAAAGTTTATGCCCGGCATTGGACGAGACAACACAGACAGATATTCTTCATCGAATAAATTATTAATAGCACCTTTAAAGGATAATTCGGCCCATTTGGCAGAAACTTTCCGTTCCAATGTAAGGTTATTCATAAAATAGGGAGGAAGTTTTCCCGTTAACGAAATATCATTCGAAGACATGGTGTGGCGCACACTATAAAATGCGCTCTGCGCCACTAAAACTTTTTTTTTGCGACTGAGATAAATTAAAATACCGACGGTATTTTAGTTTTATGTAGCCACTTCTTGTTTTTGCCTAAGAATGGCAAGAAAAATCGTGCGAAAGCAGAACGGAAAGAGAGGCGGAAAACAAAGAAAGTTATTAAATAGACTTAAGCGAAAAAAATATTTCCCTTCTTGTGAATAATTACACGGCATTTTATGTACATTTGTAGCGTAATAACTACACCTTATTAATAATATAAATTCATAACATATATTTTATGCATAAACTTATTGAAGAAATCGTTGAGCGCGCAAAAGCCAACCGCCAACGTATTGTGCTTCCTGAAGGTACTGAGGAACGCACTCTGAAAGCTGCTAACCAAATCTTGACAGATGGTGTAGCCGACTTGATTCTCATTGGTAATCCTGCTGAAATAGAGGCTTGTGCCAAGGAATGGGGATTGGGAAACATCCATAAGGCTACTATCATCGACCCCGAAAACAATCCTAGAGCAGAAGAGTATGCTCAATTGTTGTGCGAATTGCGCAAGAAGAAAGGCATGACTATCGAGGAGGCCCGCAAGTTGGCTAAAGACCCTCTATACTTGGGTTGCTTGATGATTAAGAATGGCGATGCCGATGGTCAATTGGCCGGTGCACGCAACACTACAGGCAATGTGCTTCGTCCTGCTTTGCAAATCATCAAAACCACACCAGGAATCACTTGTGTATCGGGCGCTATGTTGATGTTGACTCACGCTCCCGAATATGGTAAGAATGGCGTATTGGTATGCGGTGACGTTGCCGTAACTCCTATGCCCGATGCAAACCAATTGGGCGAAATTGCCGTATGTACCGCACAAACTGCTGCTGCCGTAGCCGGCATCGACCCAAAAGTAGCCTTGTTGAGTTTCTCTACAAAAGGTTCGGCCAAGCACGAAGTGGTAGATAAAGTAGTAGCTGCCTTGGCACATGCTAAAGAATTGGCTCCCGACTTGGCCATCGATGGCGAATTGCAAGCCGATGCAGCATTGGTACCATCGGTAGGTTCGAGCAAAGCACCTGGCTCACCAATTGCCGGACATGCCAACGTATTGGTATTCCCCAACTTGGAAGTAGGTAACATTGCCTATAAGTTGGTTCAACGTCTTGGTCATGCCGAAGCCGTAGGTCCTATCCTTCAAGGTATTGCACGCCCAGTAAACGACTTGTCGCGCGGTTGCTCTATCGAGGATGTATATTGCATGATTGCGATTACCGCCAACCAAGCTATTGCAAGCAAATAATTAGTATTAATCCATAAACAACAAAAACGAATGAAAATCTTAGTGTTAAATTGTGGTAGCTCATCTATCAAGTATAAATTGTTCGATATGAGCAACTCAACCGTCATTGCACAAGGCGGTATCGAAAAAATCGGTTTGCAAGGTTCTTTCTTGAAGCTAACTTTGCCTAACGGAGAAAAAAAGGTATTGGAAAAGGACATCCCTGAACATACAGTAGGTATTGAGTTTATCCTCGACACACTGACAAGTGCCGAATATGGCGCAATCAAGTCGCTCGACGAAATCAATGCCGTAGGTCACCGCATGGTGCATGGAGGCGAAAAGTTCAGCAAATCGGTATTGTTGAATCAAGAAGTACTCGATGCCTTCACCGCTTGCAACGACCTTGCACCACTTCACAACCCTGCAAACTTGAAGGGTGTGAATGCCGTTACAGCAATCTTGCCTAACGTACCACAAGTAGGTGTATTCGACACTGCTTTCCACCAAACCATGCCCGACTATGCATACATGTATGCCGTACCATACGAACTATACGAACAATACGGAGTTCGTCGCTATGGTTTCCACGGAACATCACACCGCTACGTATCAAAGCGCGTATGCGAATTCTTAGGTATTGAACAAGAAGGCACCAAGATTATCACTTGCCACGTAGGTAATGGTGGTTCAATCTCGGCTATTAAAGATGGCAAATGTATCGACACAAGCATGGGCTTAACTCCACTCGAAGGTTTGATGATGGGTACACGTAGTGGCGACATCGACGCAGGTGCTATCACATACTTAATGGACAAATTGAACCTCGATGGCGCTGGCGTATCTGACTTACTTAACAAGAAGAGTGGTGTGTTAGGTATCTTCAAAAAATCGAGCGATATGCGCGAACTTGAAGCAGCTGTAGCCAACGGCGAAGAACGCGCTATCTTGACCGAAAAGATGTACTTCTATCGCATTAAGAAATACATCGGTGCATATGCAGCTGCATTGGGCGGTGTAGATATCATCGTATTTACCGGTGGTGTTGGCGAAAACCAAGCTACAGCTCGTTGGGGAGCATGCGAAGGCCTTGAATACATGGGCATCAAATTGGATCCCGAAAAGAACAAAGTTCGTGGCGAAGAGATGATTATCTCTACCGACGATTCTAAGGTAAAAGTAATCGTTATCCCTACCGACGAAGAGTTGATGATTGCTTCCGACACAATGGAAATTCTTGGATAATCCCTTTTTTATAAAATAAATATGAAGAAACTTAATCTAATTGTCATGCTTTTAGTTTTGTTGGCTTGCAACGTACAAGCACAACAAGCAAAGTATGTATTCTATTTCATCGGCGATGGAATGGGAGTAAACCATGTGAACGCTACCGAAATCTTCTTAGCACAAAAAGAAGGCAAAACCGGAACCACACCATTGACTTTTGCATCGTTCCCTTATGCAACAGTTGCGACAACCTACTCTGCAAATAGTCCTGTTACAGACTCTGCAGCTGCTGGTACAGCATTAGCAACCGGTGTTAAGACTTACAACGGTGCTATTGGCATGGATGCCAACAGAGAACCTGTAGAAAACATTGCTGAAAAGGCAAAGAAGGCTGGTAAAAAAGTGGGAGTCGCCACAACCGTAAGCATCGACCATGCTACGCCGGCATCTTTCTACGCACACCAAGTGGACAGAAACATGAGCTACGAAATTGCACTCGACATCATTAAAGCCGATTTCGATTTCTATGCAGGTGGTGGATTTGCAAAACCGCACACTACTTCCGACAGAAAAGAAGCTCCAAGCATCTATCCTCAATTTGAAGAAGCAGGATTTGCCGTAGCTCGTGGTTTGGATGAGTACAAAGAAAAAGCTGCTACAGCAAAGAAAATGATTCTCATGCAAGACGAAAAGGATGGCACATCACTTGCACACGCTATCGACCGCGACGAGGACGACATAACACTTGCCGACCTTACAAGCAGCGCTATCGAATTCTTGACTAAAGGCAAGAACAATGGCTTCTTCTTGATGGTAGAGGGCGGAAGCATCGACTGGGCAGGACATGCTAATGATGGTGCAAGTGCTATTGCAGAAATCATCGATTTCGACGAAGCCATTAAGGTTGCTTATGAATTCTACAAAAAGCATCCAAAGGAAACGTTGATTGTAGTTACTGCCGACCACGAAACTGGTGGTTTGACTTTAGGTATCGACAATATCTACAACTTGCAATTAAAGAACTTGGCACAACAAAAGACATCGCCTGATAGATTGTCGAGAGCAATCTCTGATTTCCGTAAAAACAACAGAAGAGCGACTTGGGAAGATGTAAAGGAATTCCTTGGCGAACACATGGGCTTCTGGAAAGAAATCCAAATTAATTGGGAACAAGAAAAAGCATTGCGCGATGTTTACGAACAATCATTCGTTCGCAACCGCATGCCGATGGCTGAAAGCATGTATTCACGCACCGAACCATTGGCTGCAGCAGCAGTGAAAGTGTTGAATGAAACAGCACTTATCGGTTGGACTTCAGGCGGACATACAGCAAGCTACGTGCCGGTATTTGCTATTGGTGCAAAAGCTGACCTCTTCCAAGGGCGTATGGACAACACTGATATTCCTAAGCGAATTATGAAGGCTGCCAAATACAAATAAGCAGTAGTTCAATGCGTATATAAAACAAATGGAGAGCAAATGCTCTCCATTGTTTTTTATAATTGTGTTTCACCTTCTATATAATTCTCTAAGAACAGGTTTTCACCATCGAAAACTGCATAGGAGAAGAGTTTTATCCAATCGCCCAAAATTAGGATGCGCGAAGTTTTGCTGAGCATCAAATCAAGTTCAATGTGGCGATGTCCATAGATAAAGAAGTTTATCTCGGGATGGGTTTGCAGATATTCCTTACTATAAATTACCAAATGTTCGTTCTGCTCGCCAAGATATTCGGGATCACCTTCATTATCATGTTTCAAACGGCTATGTTTAGCCCAACTCAAACCAAAATCAATACTCCAACGAGGATGAATGGTTGAAAAAGCTTTCTGCAAGAAACGATTATAAAACATTGCACGAAGGAATTTGAACTTTTTATCAGGGTCACCCAAACCGTCGCCATGGGCCAAATAGAATTCACGTCCATAGATTTCGGTAGTAAGCGGTTGGCGATGCAAAATCATACCACACTCCTTCTCCAAATAATCGCTACACCAAATATCGTGATTACCAATAAAGAAATGAACTTCTACGCCCATATCGGTCAGTTCAGAAATTTTTCCGAGGAATCGAGTGTATCCACGTGGCACCACCATCTTATACTCATACCAAAAGTCGAACATATCGCCCAACATATAGATGGCAGCCGCCTTATGCTTGATACTATCGAGGAAGTTTACCAAACGTCGTTCGTGCATTCGTCCATGAGAGATGGCGCGCGAACCTAAATGGGCATCGGAAAGGAAGTATATCGGACGCATAAGTTTTTTTTGATTTATAGGAAACCGAGTTCAAGTTTTGCTTCTTCGCTCATCATGTCTTTATCCCATTCCGGTTCAAAGACAAGATTCACAGTTGCAGTTTGTATCTCTTCTATGGATTCAATCTTCTGACGTACATCTTCCATGATAAAGTCGGCTGCAGGACAATTCGGTGCAGTCAATGTCATATCAAGGATGGCATCGTTATTGTCGGTCACATCTATTTTATAAATCAAGCCAAGGTCGTAAATATTGACGGGTATTTCAGGGTCGTACACCGTCTTTAACATGGCTACTATTTTTTCCTCTAATTCAAATTTTGTCATTGCTATATCATTATTGGCGCACAAAGATAGTAAAATTATAGTCTACCTTCGTCGTTGAAACTATAAAATGCCCCATCGCACACAATTATATGGTCTATCAGACGAATATTCATCAACTCTGCACCCTTTGCAATGTGCTGTGTAAGACGGATATCATCGTTGCTTGGGCGCGGATTACCCGAAGGATGGTTATGTACCAATGCTATTTGGGTGGCTCGTTGCAACAATGCCTCACGCAACACTTCGCGTACATCTACTGCCGTTTGATTGATACCTCCACGACTAATGCGTACCTTGGCAATAACCCTTGCTGCTTGGTTAAGCAACAATATCCAAAACTCTTCGGTTGGCAAGTCGCAAAGCAATGGATGAAACAGGTGATAGATGTCAGTCGATGCATGTATAGTTTGTCTTTCGGATGATTCTTGCAACTTACGTCGTTTTCCCAATTCAAGGGCAGCCATGACCGTAATGCTCTTTGCCGGCCCCATCCCTTTGAAATGCTTAAAGTCGTGAACTTCCCACTTTGCCAAGTTATTCAAGTTATTATCGCAGGCAGCCAATACGCGTTGCATCAGGCCTACGGCACTTTCGTCCGTATTGCCCGAGCCTATCAAAATGGCCAACAACTCGGCATCGCTCAATGCTTCGGCACCCTTCAGCATCATTTTTTCACGCGGGCGATCTTCCAATGCCCATTGACTGATATTGAGTTTATCCCTTTCCATCATTGGTAAAAATTCTTTTTGAAAGCTTGCAATTCTTCGTTTCGTCCTAACACGCATCTCAGCCACCAAGCACGCAAGAAGCCTGTACCATATCCAATGAGTTGAATATAGGAAGCAGCTATTGCGTATAAACCAATGGCTAGACTATGGTTTTGAATTGACGAATCGAGAAATACAAGAAGAGCATAAAGCAGCAATGGCAATAGCGCGAATGGACAGAGCAACGCACCAAGCAAGCAAATAGCAACACCAATAGTAAAGAAAGCAGGCAACAGATGTACCAACTTCAACGATTCTGGATATTTTTTGTAGAGATTGATACGAGCAATACCCGAATTGTGTACTTGCTTGAAAAATTTCTTCAAATCGGTGCGTCGCTTGTGATACACCCATGCATCGGGAAAGAGACGACAGCGATAACCTTGTTCAAAGATACGTATACTAAAATCAATATCCTCGCCAAAGCGCATAGCTGAAAATCCACCTAATTGTTGGTAAGCCTCACTGCGAACACCCATATTGAAACTACGGGGATAGAATTTATCCATCTTCTTTTTTCCTCCACGAATACCACCAGTTGTAAAAAACGATGTCATGGAATAGTTAATGGCCTTCTGTATAGTGGTGAACGAAGGATGTGCCTTGTCGGGACCGCCAAAAGCATCGGCAGGTTGGCGATTCAACTCAGTTTCGACTTCTGCTAAATAAGCAGGTGGAAGGATGCAATCCGAATCTAAAATAATCAAATACTCTCCCCTGCTTCGTTCGGCAGCATAGTTACGTGTTTGCCCCGGGCCGGAATTAGCTTTTGTATAGTAGTGTATATCCAATTGGGGCGAATATTTCTTCACGACTTCCTCGCAAGGAATGGTTGAGCCATCGTCCACCACTACTACTTCAAAGTCGGATATCGTTTGTTGGGCAAGACTTTGCAATAACTCATCCACCTCGTCTGGACGATTATATACCGGAATCAGGAAAGAGTATTTCATGGTTATGCATCTTTGTTTGGGGCAAAGATACACAACTTTATTTATTATACGCCTTTCTTATTGATTTTCCTATCAAAGCATCCAACGAAAAACGACCAGGGCCTGCAATATACATTAAAACAAATATAACGAGATAGAGGAAAGCAAGCTCACCTTGTGTCATATCGGATTGATGAATTCCAAAGAAAGCTACTGACATCGCAATAATCATTGGTATCATAATGATGCGATACAATAGACCAAAGATGAAAAAAACTGCGCAAAACAATTCGGCAAAGACTACAAGAAGCAGCGTTGCAAAAGGACCTATACCAAATGGATCGGGGAAGTTGCCTACCAAAATATTAAAATTTACTGCTTTATCCAATCCATGCATCATGAATAGCATACCGATAAACACACGCATTGCCAATAAAAACAGGGAAACGCCATAGCGATTGGCATAATAAGGGAAAAGGAAATTGATTAGCATATTCTATCTTTTGTTTTTCGATAGAACACATCAATCCTTAATTTTGTTCGCCGAATACAACATATCTAAACAAAAAAAAGGAGTGAATGCATATGCATCCACTCCTATATTATATAATAGGTATAAAACTATTATGCTTTTACACGACCTACGTATGAACCATCGCGAGTATCGATTTCGATTGTATCGCCTTCGTTGATGAAGAGAGGAACACGTACAGTAGCACCTGATTCTACTGTAGCAGGCTTCAATGTATTTGTAGCTGTATCACCCTTCAAACCTGGTTCAGTGTAAGTAATCTTCATTTGCACCTTGATAGGCATATCTGCATAAAGCACAGTATCAGTTGATGCATCCGATACTACATCTACAACCATACCTTCGAGCATGAAGTCAACACCATTAATCAAATCGTGAGCAATAGGAATTTGATCGAATGTTTCTTGGTTCATGAATAGGTAATCATCACCTTCTTGGTAAAGATATTGGTGAGGACGACGTTCAACGCGAACATCTTCTAACTTTTCACCGATATTGAAACGACGTTCCAAAACATAACCGTTTACCACGTCTTTCAGTTTTGTACGCATAAATGTGTTACCCTTTCCTGGCTTTACATGCAGGAAGTCAATGCAAAAATAAAGTTTGCCATCCATACGGATGCAAGTTCCGATTTTAATGTCTTGAGCATTAATCATACTTCTGATTCTTTATATTAATTTTTGATGTTATTTATTATTTTTCGGGTGCAAAGATAAGGGAAAAGCAGTGAAAATCAATAAAAATCACAAAAACTTTTGAGAGAAAATAAGTTATCGTTTGGTTTATTTAAAAAAAGTACCTATTTTTGCAGCCCGATTTCGTGAATAATAACGTAAAAACAAAGATAGAAAGATGAAAAGAACTTATCAACCCTCTAACAGAAAGAGAAAGAACAAACACGGTTTCCGTGAAAGAATGGCTACAGCTAACGGCCGTAGAGTATTGGCAGCACGTCGTGCTAAGGGTAGAAAGAAACTTACTGTTTCTGACGAATACAACGGAGTGAAGGCATAAGCCAACCCTTTCTTGTAAAAAATTTAAGCCGCAAAAAACAATTTTTGCGGCTTTTTTTGTTTAACTATCTATTTGCATTATCTTTGCACCAAAAATAAAACAGAAAGAAAGATGGAAATTACCATTTTACAACAAAATATTGTTTGGAGCAACCCCGAAGCTAACAGAAAGAAAGCAGATGAGGCCATTAGTCGCAATCCTGGTGCCGACCTTTATGTTTTGCCCGAGATGTTTTCGACAGGCTTTTGCACACAACCAGAAGGAATTGCAGAAAGTGCCGACAGCGAAACATTGGCCTGGATGAAGCGCAAAGCTGCTGAAACCGGTGCAGCGATTGCCGGAAGTGTAGCTGTGACAAAAGATGGGAAATACTACAACCGTTTCTACTTTGTAAAGCCTGACGGCAGTGTAGCGCAATACGATAAGAAACATTTGTTCACTTATGGCGGTGAGCACATGCAATTCACTCCGGGTAACGACCGTGTTATTGTGGAGTGGAAAGGCGTACGCATCCTGCTCGAAATCTGTTATGACCTTCGTTTCCCTATATGGGCACGCAATCGTGGCGACTATGACATGATATTGTATGTAGCTAGCTGGCCAACCCCACGAGTAGCTGCATGGAGTGCTTTGCTTGTAGCTCGCGCTATAGAAAATCAATGCTATGTAGCAGGTGTGAACCGTGTAGGAACTGACCCTGCATGCGAATATTGTGGTGGTAGTGTTATTATCGACCCATACGGAAAGCCGTTGGCTGCTTGCACCATGAACGAAGAATGTGAAGCATCGGCCACTATAGATATGGAAATATTGAATGCCTTTAGGCAAAAATTTCCCGTATTGAATGATGCAGATATGTTTGAACGAAAATAAAAACGATATATAATATATGATAGAAAGAAAACTACTTTTGGGCGATGAAGCGATAGCTTTAGGAGCCATCCATGCCGGTATCAGCGGTGTGTATGCTTATCCAGG
>JAFYML010000224.1 GCA_017556595.1 Bacteroides sp. | reverse complement strand
TGGTACCAACTCGGCTGGCGACTTGGGTGCCGCGGCTGCACTCTCTTTCCAACATCGTAACTTGTTTAAAGGTTCGGAATTATTCTCCTTTAGAATACGTGGTGCGTTCGAAGCAGTTTCCGGTTTGCAAACAACCTACCGCGACGATGGTTATACCGAAATTGGTGCCGAGGCATCGCTCAACCTTCCTCGTTTTATCTTTCCATTCCTATCGGCCGATTATCGAAAAAAGATACGCGCAACAACCGAGTTGAGCATGCAATACAACTATCAATTCCGTCCGGAGTTTACACGCATTGTAGCATCGGCAGGATGGGGCTATCGTTGGGGTGTGAAGCAACAATACACCCAACACCGCATCGACTTGATAGACGTCAACTACCTCTATATGCCTTGGATATCAAGCGATTTCAAGGATAAGTACCTCAAGGAAAACGATGAAAACTACATCCTTAAATACAACTACGAAGACCGCTTGATTGTGCGCACAGGCTATAGTTTCACCTTTAATAGCGCTGGTAGCGCATTGGTAAACAATACACTGATTGGTAATTCGTATGCTATCCGTTTTAATGTAGAATCGGCGGGTAATCTTCTCTATGCCTTCTCCGAATTGGCACACTTACCCAAGAATAAAAACGGAGAATATACCTTGCTCGAAATACCGTTTGCGCAATACCTTAAAGCCGACATTGACTTTGCCGGAAATTATGTTATCGACTCGCGCAACTCTATCGCTTTCCATTTAGCGGCGGGTATAGCCATGCCTTATGGTAATGCCAATATTATTCCTTTTGAAAAGCGTTACTTCTCGGGAGGTGCGAATAGTGTACGTGGATGGTCAGTACGTGAACTTGGCCCGGGATGTTTTGCCGGCGATGGAAACTTCTTGAATCAATCGGGTGATATCAAGTTCGATGCAAGTATTGAGTATCGCACCAAGCTATTTTGGAAGTTCGAGGGTGCCACCTTTATCGATGCCGGTAATATTTGGACATTGCGCGACTATGCCGACCAACCGGGCGGACAATTCAAGTTTAATAAGTTCTATAAACAGATAGCCGTATCCTATGGTATGGGATTGCGTCTCGACCTCGACTTCTTCGTTATCCGCCTCGATGCTGGTATGAAGGCAATCAATCCTATTTATGAAAGTGGTCGCAATCGTTATCCTATCTACCATCCTAAACTCAATCGCGATTTTGCCTTCCACTTTGCTGTAGGTTATCCGTTCTAAAAGAGATAAAAAAAGCTGAGTAGAATTTCTACCCAGCTTTTTTTTATATGATTTAGTGAAACCTTATCTTGCTGCAAAATAAGTATCAGTAGTCAATGCTTGACGAGCTTCAGCAATACCTTCTTCGTCAAGTGAAACATTCAACGATTCACCGTTAGGCAATGAGATAGAAGCTGTATTATCATCGTTAAGCTTCAGCAATTCAGTGCTAACACCATCAGCAACAACATTCCAAGTGTTCAATTCTTGGTCGAATACCAATTGCATAGCAACCGATTCACCTTCCTTAGTGATTGAGTAACCATTTTCCAAAGTTTCTACCAAGTAGTTACCATCTTCACCTTGTACCTTCTTCACTTCACCAATGCTAGCTACTGGGTTGTTACCTGTCCAGAACTCAACAGAGTTAAGGATTACAGCATCTACAGTGTAGCAAATAGGATATACAGGAACGATGTTACAAGCCAAGTAGATCAATTCGTTTACGAATTTTGAACCGATACTTTGATTCCAATTCAACAAACGGCTATGCAAGCTGAATGAACCAACACATGATGACAACATAAAAGCACTACAAATCAATAAAGTAGCCACTTTCTTAAAACCTAAATTTTTCATAATAGTAATTGTTTTAAACTGTTAATACTATGTTATGTTTGCAAAAATAGGAAATAAATGTGAATTGTCAAGCAAATCTTCGAAAAAAATGTTGATTTGTTCAAAATGCAGTTCTTATGAAGAAGTATATAAACACAAAAGCCGAACATTTCTGCTCGGCTTTTGTACACTCTCAGGGATTCGAACCCTGGACCCACTGATTAAGAGTCAGTTGCTCTACCAACTGAGCTAAGAGTGCATCTCTTGATTGCGGGTGCAAAGGTAATGCTTTATTTTAAATTAGCAAACGTTTATTCGTTTTTTTTCGATAAAAAGGGTGTTTTTTATTCAAATACGTACATTTCGGAGGGTGTAGTACGTTTTAAGGCGCATAATTGCACATCTTTACCGGGTATAATTCCTTTTTGTCTCAACTTCCATTCAACCGTTTTATAGGCCAACTCTGGATGATTGTTGTCTTTGCTCAAGTGGCAAAGCCAAATGTACTTCAAATGTTCTTCCATGTTTTCGGCAAGGAAGTTGGCTGTATCCGTATTACACATGTGCCCATTAGCGCTTGTAATGCGTTCTTTCAAATAAGCAGGATAAGTACCCATTCGCAACATCTCTTCGTCGTAGTTGGCTTCTAAAATTAGGTAATTAGCCTTCTTGATATAGTGCGATGCAATAGGGGTAATCTCACCCAAGTCGGTAAGGAATGAGAATGTCTTGCCATCAATCTCGATGCAATAGCCCACATTGTCAGTACCATCGTGTGGCACTTCGAATGCTTCTATCTTAAAATCTTCTATCTGAATAGGCTTTCCCTTTTCTAGGAATCGAGCCGACTTTTGTGTCAACTTCTCGGTCATACAATAGCTTCTATTGATGCCTTCATGTACACGCGC